>JABFVJ010000375.1 GCA_013362835.1 Nonomuraea sp.
AAAAGCCCTGCGCCCCGGAGAAGCCACGCGCATCGGAGAAGCCCTGCGGGACGGAGCCGGCGCGCAGGGCGGGCAGGAACGCCATGACCGCCAGCGCGCACACCACCCCGAACGTGCCGGCCGCGACGATCAGCCGGAGCGTTCCAGGCGCGGTCGCGGGATCGCGCAGCCCTTCGGCCAGCCCCGCCAGACCCGGCGCGTCCGGCGCCAGCCCGCGCATCCAGGCCGCCGCCACCCCCACCGGCGAGAACGTGACGATCGCCAGCGACAGCACGATCCGCCCGGCCCTCCGCGGCCACGTGCCCGCCCGGTCGAGCGCCACCGCCAGCAGCGGCGCCACCACCACGGCCACCAGCAACGGCATCGCGACCAGCGACAGCGTGAACCACGCCGCCCGCCAGAACTCGCCGTCGCCCAGCAGCCTGCCGTAGTTGGCGAACCCCACGTACGTGCTCTCGCGCAGGACGCCGCCCCTCTGCAGGCTGAGCCAGATCGTCTGGGCCGTGGGCAGCACGAGCGAGATCAGCGTGCCGAACAGCGCGGGCACGGCCAGCAGCCAGCCGAGCGCCGGAGAGGGGGCCTGTGGAGGGGTGGGGGAAGTCACGTCGCCCGACCCTACGCTGCCCCGTCCCTTCTCGCACCCGAAGAAAGCCCCGGAACCCGCCCGCGCCGAAGAAAGCCCCGGAGCTCTTCTCACGCCCGGAGGAAGCCCCGGAGCACCGCACGAGGGCGGGCACGCATGAGTAAGGGCCCGGCGTGGCCGAGCCCTTACGTCGTGCGACTGCTAGTCCAGCGCCGCCAGCACGTCGTCCGGCACGTCGAAGTTGGCGAAGACGTTCTGGACGTCGTCGCTGTCCTCCAGCGCGTCGATGAGGCGGAACACCTTCTTGGCGCCCTCCTCGTCGAGCGGCACGCTCATCGTCGGCAGGAAGCTCGACTCGGCCGAGTCGTAGTCGATGCCGGCCTCCTGCAGCGCCTTGCGGACCGGGACCAGGTCGCCGGCCTCGGAGACGACCTCGAAGGAGTCGCCCATGTCGTTGACCTCTTCGGCCCCGGCGTCGAGCACGGCCATCAGGACGGTGTCCTCGTCGAGCCCGTTCTTGGGGACGATGACGACGCCCTTGCGGTTGAACATGTACGACACCGAGCCGGGGTCGGCCAGCGAGCCGCCGTTGCGGGTCAGGGCGACGCGGACCTCGGAGGCGGCGCGGTTGCGGTTGTCGGTGAGGCACTCGATGAGCACCGCGACGCCGCCGGGCGCGTAGCCCTCGTACGTGATCGTCTGCCAGTCGGCGCCGCCGGCCTCCAGGCCGCCGCCGCGCTTGCGCGCCCGCTCGATGTTGTCGTTGGGCACGGAGTTCTTCTTGGCCTTGAAGATGGCGTCGAAGAGGGTGGGGTTGGCGTCCGGGTCAGGGCCACCGGTCCGGGCCGCCACCTCGATGTTCTTGATGAGCTTCGCGAACAGCTTGCCGCGCTTGGCGTCGAGCGCGGCCTTCTTGTGCTTCGTCGTCGCCCATTTGGAGTGGCCGGACATTACCTAGAGCTCCCTCACCATGTCTACGAAGTAACGGTGCACGCGCGTGTCCCCGGTCAGCTCGGGGTGGAACGACGTCGCGAGCAGCGGACCTTGACGGACCGCGACGATCCTATCCCCAGGCTCGGCCGTGCCCAGCACCTGGACGTCATCGCCGACCGATTCGACCCAGGGAGCGCGGATGAATACAGCGTGTACGCGATCGCCCGCGAAGTCCAGGTCCGCCTCGAACGAGTCGACCTGACGGCCGAAGGCGTTGCGCCTGACCACCATGTCGATGCCGCCGATGGTCTGCTGGCCTTCGACGCCGTCCTCGATGCGGTCGGCCAGCATGATCATGCCGGCGCACGAGCCGTAGGCGGGCAGGCCCTCCTTGATGCGCATCCGCAGCGGCTGCAGCATGTCGAACGTCTCGGCGAGCTTCCACATGGTGGTCGACTCGCCACCGGGGATCACCAGGCCGTCGACCGCGTCGAGCTCGGCCGGCCGGCGTACGGCGACGGCCGACGCTCCTGCCTCCTGGAGCATGCGCGCATGCTCGCGCACGTCTCCCTGGAGAGCGAGTACACCGATCGTGGGCACAACGATCCTTCCGTCCGGGTGCGGGTTCCGACAATTCAACACCAAGATGGCCGGGCATCTTCCTACCAGAGCACTTTGGCGTAAACGGGGTCGTGGTCGGAGAGGCGGACGCGCGCGACGTGGCACCGTCGTACGACGGCGTCCTTGGGGACGAACAGGTAGTCGAGCTTCCTGGTCTCGCGGGTGGGCCGCCCGGTGCGCCGCGCGCCGCGCTGGTCGCACTCCCGGTACGCCTGGTAGACGGGGGCGACGGCGCGGCGTCCTGCGGCGCTGCCGCGGCCGCTGTCGGGCGGGGACACGTTGAGGTCGCCGCCGAGGACGCTCCGATACCCGGGCTTGACCGCGATGTCGAGAAATTTCAGGATCTGTCGTGTCCGGTAGGGCGCGCCGGGCTGCCAGTCGTCGTAGTCCGCGCCCGAGGACAGGTGGGTGCCGCACGCGTGCACCCGCAACGCCGGGATCGTCGCGCAGAGGACCGCCCGCGTGGCCGAGCGCGGGGGCGCGGGCAGCGGGTGGACCTGGAAGGAGGCCGCGCCGCCGGCCACCGCGACCGCGATGCTCTGCGCGCCGCGCGGGCGGCCCAGGCGGTCGGGGTGGCAGGAGTAGGGGCCGCCGTCGTCCCTCCCGAGCCCCCAGGAGCCGACCGTCCAGGGGCGTCCCGTCTTCTGTTCGAGGCGCAGCTCCAGCAGGGCGGCCGTGCTCGTGCAGAACTCCTGGAGGAAGATCACGTCCGGCTTCACCGGCTGGTCGCGCGCCCGCTCGGCGACGTTCTCGGCGAGTTCGAGGTCGGTCGCGCGGTAGAGGCGGCAGGCCGCGTTGGTGCCCGCGCAGACGTTCCAGGTCATCACCGACAGTTCCGTACGGACCGCCGGGGCGACCACGAGCGCGGCGGCCAGGAGGACGTGTCCCACCATGGACGATCATCCAACCACATGGGTCAGGCGGTGGCCTGGACGGCGTCCACGCGGGACAGGGCGCTCAGGTGGTGGCGCCTGGCGTACAGGAAGGCCATGCCGACCACGCAGCAGGCGGCGCCGACGACGTACGGCACCCCGATGCCGATCTCCTCCCCCAGCTTGGTCGCGATGAACGGGGCGAGCGCGCCGCCCATCCACCGGACGAAGTTGTACCCGGCCGAGGCGACGGGCCTCGGCGCGTCGGAGACCTCCATGGCCGACTCGGTGAAGACGGTGTTGTTCAGCCCGATCGGGATGCCGGACAGGATCGTGAAGACGATGATCCCGGCGTGCGCCCCGGCGACGCCCGACACGGCGATGCCGAGCTGGAAGAGCGCGAGCAGGCCGAGGGCGAGGTGCAGCACGTTCACCGAGCCGATCCGGCGCTGCAGCGGCGGCGCGCCGAACACCGAGGCCAGCGCCACGCAGACGCCCCAGCCGAAGAAGACCGCGCCGATGCCGTACGGCGACATGTGCAGGATGAACGGCGTGAAGGCGAGGACGGTGAAGAACGCGAAGTTGTAGAACAGCGCCGTGAAGGCCGTGGTCGACAGGCCGCCGTGGGCCAGGGCCCTGATGGGCGCGCTGAGCTTGGTCTTGACGGCCGGCCTTGGCCCGGACTTGAGCAGGGTGACGATCAGCACGAATCCGACGGCCATGAGCGTGGCGGTGCCGAAGAAGGGCGCGCGCCAGTTCCAGTCGCCGAGCAGCGCGCCGGCCAGGGGGCCCGCGGAGATGCCGAGGCCGAGCGCGGCCTCGTACAGGATGATGGCCGACTCCGCGCCGCCGCTGGCCGCGCCGACGATGACGGCGAGCGCGGTGGCCACGAACAGCGCGTTGCCGAGACCCCAGCCGGCGCGGAAGCCGACGAGCTCGGCGACGCTGCCGGAGGTGCCGGCGAGCGCGGCGAACACGATGACCAGCGCGAGCCCGACGAGCAGCGTGCGCTTGCCGCCGATGCGGCTGGAGACCCAGCCGGTGATCAGCATGGCCACGGCGGTGACCAGGAAGTAGCTGGTGAACAGCAGGGACACCTGGCTGGGCGTGGCGTGCAGGCCCTGGGCGATGGAGGGCAGGATGGGGTCGACGAGGCCGATGCCCATGAAGGCCACGACCGCGGCGAACGCGGTGGCCCAGACGGACATCGGCTGGCGCAGGATTCCGCCGCCGGTTTGCATGCTGCTCCTTACTGAGAGTCGGCGCCGAGCTTGGCGAGGACGGGCAGGGCGGCCGCGAGCACGGCGCGTTCTTCGCCGGTGAGCGCGGCCAGGTCCTGGGAGAGGCGGGCGATCCTGGTCCGGCGCACGGCGCGCAGCCGGTCGCGGCCCTCGCCGGTGAGCTCGACCGTCCTGACGCGGGCGTCGGCCGGGTCGGAGCCGCGGGCCACCAGGCCGGCGTACTCCAGGCGGTTGATCTGCACGGTCATCGTCGGCAGCTGCACGGCGTGCTCCTCGGCGAGCTCGGTCATGCGGCGCGGGCCGTGTTCGAGCGAGCCGAGCACGGCGTACTGCTGGCTGGTGACGGGCTGGCCGGCGCTGGAGCGCCGCAGCAGCAGGACGAGGTGCCGCAGCACCTTGGAGACCTGCTCGGCCAATTGGGTGGGATCGTCCCTCATACTTAGCCCAACTAACTTAGCCTGACTAATATTCCGGCCGGAAAAAGGCGGCACTCCGCGCGGAAGTGCCGCCTGACCCGGGCTAAGGACGCTCGGTCTCCAGACGTACGGTGTCCTCCACCGTCACCTGCCTGCGGGGGGAGATCGTAGGGTCCATCGGCCTCAGATACGTCTGCCGCACCCCCGGCACCCGGTCCTCCACCACGAACGTGGCCCGCGTGTACGCCTCGGCCCCCGGCTCGTGCACCTGCGGCACGACCTTGAAGTCGGCCGTCATCAGCTCCCGCTCGATCTTCGTCAGCACGTATCCGCGCTGGTTGTTGTAGAACTTCAGATGCGGGTTGATCGCCAGGTACGGGTGCGTGGCCGGGTCGGAGTCGGCGCCGTCGCCGCCGGTGCTGATCGAGGTGGCCACCAGCTCGGAGCCCACGCTGGGCCCGGTCGGGTCGTCGTAGTCGAGCTTGAGGTCGCTGGCCCAGTGGGCGTGCACGTCGCCGGTCAGCACCACCGCGTTGCGCACCCCGGCGTCCACCCAGCCCCGCGTGATGCGCTGCCGGGAGGCGACGTAGCCGTCCCAGGCGTCCATCGAGGTGATCTTGGCGGGGCCGGCGTTGTTGTCGCGCTGGGCGAAGAACACCTGCTGGCCCAGGATGTCCCACTGGGCGCGCGAGTGGTGGAAGCCGTCGATCAGCCACGCCTCCTGCTCGGCCCCGGTGATCGAGCGCGCCGGGTCGACGGCGGCCGGGCAGTCGCGGTAGCCGTCGCCGCAGCCCTGGTCGTCGCGGTACTGGCGGGTGTCCATCATGTGGAACGTGGCGAGGGCGCCCCACCGGATGCGCCGGTAGAGCTGCATGTCGACGCCGCGCGGGATCGAGGTGCGGCGCAGCGGCATGTTCTCGTAGTAGGCGCGGAAGGCGGCGGCGCGGCGGGCCGGGAAGTCCGGCTGCGGCACCTCGGGCTTCTCGGGCACCTCGCCGGCCCAGTTGTTGTCCAGCTCGTGGTCGTCCCAGACGACCAGCCAGGGCGCGGCGGCGTGCGCGGCCTGCAGGTCGGGGTCGGCCTTGTACTGGGCGTGACGCTGGCGGTAGTTGGCCAGGGTCTCGGTCTCGGGGCCCTCGTGGTCGCGGATGTTGCCGCCGGGGATCGTGTAGGTGTCCTTGGTGTACTCGTACTGGTAGTCGCCGAGGTGCAGGATCAGGTCGGGGTGCTCCTCGGCCAGCCTCCGGTAGGAGGTGAAGTAGCCGTGCTCGTACTGGGCGCAGGAGACGAAGGCCATCGACAGCGCGCCGCCGTAGGACAGGGGGTGGGGGGCGGTGCGGGCGCGTCCCATGGGCGAGACGTACGGGCCGACGCGGAAGCGGTACCAGTACTCCCGGTCCGAGCTCAGCCGGTCGACCTCGACGTGCACGCTGTGCCCCCACTCCGGCGCGGCGACGGCCACCCCTGAGCGTACGACGCGGCGCCCGCGCTCGTCGGCGTAGACCTGCCACCGCACCGGGAACGGGCGCCGCGGCATGCCGCCGGCCCCGTCCTCCGCGAGCGGCGACGGGGCCAGCCTGGTCCACAGCACGAAACCCTCGTGGTCGGGGTCGCCGCAGGCCACGCCGAGCGTGAAGGGGTCGGTCGACAGGCCGCGCGAGGCGAGCGCCTGGGCGGTCTCGGCGGCGGGTTCCGGCTCGGCGTTCGCGGCCGTGGCGGGGATCGCCGCGGCGGCGCCCGCCGCGATCCCGGTGACGAGGAAATGCCGGCGGTTCAGCTTGGACACGATGCGCTCCTCAGGACGATCAAGGTGAGGGACGCCCGTAGCCTGACTCAGGATCATGACAACCCGGTGAACCCGGGCCAACGCGAAAGAGACGACATTCTTCGTGAATGCCGCCTCTTTCGAAGGTTCTCGCCGTCACACGATGATCATGTCACCGGCGTGCCGCGACGCCTACCAGCCGCGCTCGGCCAGTCGGTGCGGCTGCGGGATCTCGTCGACGTTGATGCCGACCATGGCCTCGCCGAGGCCGCGCGAGACCTTGGCGATGACGTCGGGGTCGTCGTAGAAGGTGGTGGCCTTGACGATGGCCGCCGCGCGCTTGGCCGGGTCGCCGGACTTGAAGATGCCCGAGCCGACGAACACGCCCTCGGCGCCGAGCTGCATCATCATCGCCGCGTCGGCCGGGGTGGCGATGCCGCCCGCGGTGAACAGCACGACCGGCAGCTTGCCGGTCTTGGCGACCTCGGCGACCAGCTCGTACGGCGCCTGCAGCTCCTTGGCCGCGACGTAGAGCTCGTCCTCGGGCAGCGAGGTGAGGCGCTTGAGCTCGGCGCGGATCGTGCGCATGTGGGTGACCGCGTTGGAGACGTCGCCGGTGCCGGCCTCGCCCTTGGAGCGGATCATGGCCGCGCCCTCGGTGATGCGGCGCAGCGCCTCGCCCAGGTTGGTCGCGCCGCACACGAACGGCACGGTGAACTGCCACTTGTCGATGTGGTTGGCGTAGTCGGCCGGGGTCAGCACCTCGGACTCGTCGA
>JABFVJ010000403.1 GCA_013362835.1 Nonomuraea sp.
TCTGCTGGGCCGGGTCGGGGTGGGCCTGCTGGGGGTGCTGCTCGATCTGCTGCGGCTGTCCCCCGTGAGGCTGGCCGAACTGCTGCGGCTGGTCCGGGTGAGGCTGTCCGAACTGCTGGGGCTGCCCGAACTGCTGCGGCTGGTCCGCGTGGGGCTGGCCGAACTGCTGGGGCTGGCCGCCGTAGTGCGGAGGCTGGCCGTACTGGGAGTACGCGGGGGTCGCCGAGCGGTCGGGAAGGACCTCCGGGAGCAGGTAGACCAGGGCGACGGCGCTCAGGGCGAGGGTGGGCACACCGGTGAGGACGAACTCCAGGACCCCACGGAACGAGCCTCCCGCGAACAGCCCGACCACCAGTGCCAGCATGCCGAACACGACGGCGAGCAGCAGCCCCGCGGCCGACCCGTACGCGATCGGCCTGGCCTGCCTCGAACGTTCGCCGAGCCTGGTGACGAGCAGCACGGCGCCGAGGAGCAGCGCGGTCACGACGGGGCTGGTCAGGCCCGAGAGGTTGGAGGCGGCGCGGTCGGCGAACCCGCCTCCGAACGTGCTGGACGTGCCGATCAGGATGTGGCCGATCGAGAGGATCACGTTCACCAGTCCGGCGACGAGCATGATCCAGGCGGCCGGCTCCCGCAGCCGGGCGGCATTGAGTTTGCTCACGAGTTACCCCCATCGGACCCTTTGGCCCGAAGGGAGTTTGCCACATTGCCGACTTTCGCGGCGGACGTCCCAAGAACCTCTTCCATCCCATTTACCCCTATACCTGGAACTTCGTTGCCACGAAGAGGGGCAAAACCACTCCCGCCACAGTGTTGTCAGAGGCCGGTGAAAGACTGGTCCGCATGCACATCGTGTCACTCGCCGGCGGCATCGGCGGCGCCCGTTTCCTGCGCGGCCTGCGCGCCACCGCACCCGAGGCCTCGATCACCGTCATCGGCAACACCGGTGACGACATCACCCTGTTCGGCCTGCGGGTCTGCCCCGATCTCGACACCGTCATGTACACCCTGGGCGACGGCATCGACGAGGAGCAGGGCTGGGGCCGGGCCAAGGAGTCCCACGTCGTCAAGGAGGAGCTGGCCGCCTACGGGGTCGAGCCGCAGTGGTTCGGGCTCGGCGACCGCGACTTCGCCACCCACATCGTCCGGTCGCAGATGCTGGAGGCGGGCTACCCGCTCTCGCAGATCACCGAGGCCCTGTGCGCGCGCTGGCAGCCGGGCGTGCGGCTGCTGCCGATGAGCGACGACCGCTGCGAGACCCACGTCGTGATCAGCGACGAGCGCGGCAAGCGGGCGATCCACTTCCAGGAGTGGTGGGTGAAGCTGCGCGCCTCGGTCCCGGCGGAGTCGTTCGCGCTGGTGGGGGTCGACACCGCCAAGCCGGCGCCGGGCGTGCTTGAGGCGATCGAGCAGGCCGACGTGGTCGTCCTGCCGCCGTCCAACCCTGTGGTGAGCATCGGCACGATCCTCCAGGTTCCCGGCATCCGCGACGCGGTCGCGGCCAAGACCGTGGTGGGCGTCTCGCCCATCATCGGCGGCGCGCCCGTGCGGGGCATGGCCGACGCCTGCCTGACGGCGATCGGCGTGGAGACGACGGCTCAGGCCGTGCTCGGCCTCTACGGCTCCGACCTGGTCGACGGCTGGCTCGTGGCCGAGGAGGACGCGGGGGTGGCGCTCGACGGCGTACGCGTGGTGTCCCGCCCGATCCTCATGCACGACGCCGAAGCCACGGCCGGCATCGCCCGTTCCGCGCTCGACCTGGCCCTGGAGCTCGCCCGATGAGCGCCCCCACGGACAGGCGGGTAGAGGTGATCGCCGTCACCGGCATCGGCGAGGTGCGTCCCGGTGACGACGTCGCGGCGCTGCTCAAGCACGCCGATCTCCGCGACGGCGACATCGTCGTGGTCACCTCGAAGATCGTGAGCAAGGCCGAGGGCCGCGTCCGCCGGGCTCCCGACCGGGCTCGTGCGATCGAGGAGGAGACCGAGCGCGTCGTCGCGAGGCGCGGCGAGACCGTCATCTCGCAGACGCGCCACGGCTTCGTGATGGCGGCGGCCGGGGTCGACGCCTCCAACACCGAGCCGGGCACCGTCCTGCTGCTCCCCGAAGACCCCGACGCGTCCGCCGCCCGGATCAGGGCGGGGCTCGGCGCGCGGGTCGGGGTGATCCTCTCCGACACGTTCGGCCGGCCCTGGCGCAACGGGCTGACCGACGTGGCCATCGGCGCGGCCGGCGTGCGCCCGCTCGACGACTTCCGGGGCTCCTCCGACGCCTACGGCAACGCGCTGAGCGCCACCGTCACCGCGCTGGCCGACGAGATCGCGAGCGCGGCCGAGCTGGTCAAGGGCAAGCTCGACGGGGTCCCCGCCGCGATCGTGCGCGGGCTCGGCCACCTCGTCACCGACGACGACGGGCCGGGGGTCAGGCCGCTGGTGCGGCCGGCCGACGACGACATGTTCAGGTTCGGGTCGCGTGACGTCGTGTTCGCGCGCCGTACGATCAGGGAGTTCTCCGACCGGCCGGTCGACGGCGAGGCGGTGCGCAGGGCGGTCGCGGCGGGCATCGCGGCGCCGGCGCCGCACCACACGACCCCCTGGCGGTTCGTGCTGGTGGAGTCGCCCGAGACCAGGGTCAAGCTGCTCGACGCCATGCGCGAGGCGTGGATCGACGACCTGCGCGGCGACGGGTTCACCGAGCAGTCGATCGCCAAGCGCGTCAGGCGCGGCGACGTGCTGCGCGACGCCCCCTACCTGGTGGTGCCGTGCCTGGTGATGGAGGGCTCCCACACCTACCGCGACGACCGGCGCAACGCCGCGGAGCGGGAGATGTTCGTCGTGGCGACCGGGGCCGGGGTGGAGAACTTCCTCGTCCAGCTCGCGGTCGAGGGGCTGGGCTCGGCGTGGGTGTCGTCCACGATGTTCTGCCGCCCGGTGGTGAGGGAGGTGCTCGATCTGCCCGGTTCGTGGGATCCGATGGGCTGTGTGGCGATCGGTCACGCCGCCGCGCCTCCCCGTGACCGCGCCCCCCGTGACCCGCGGGATTACCTCCTGACGCGCTGAACGTTCTGACCGTCCCTCAGGAATCTGGTCAGCCGACCGTTTACCGTTAGGAAAGTTTCCTTTACATTTGGACTATCCCCCCATGTAAAGGAGCCACTTCAATGCGAAGGACTCTCACGTTAGTCGCCGTGGCGGTGATCACGATCGCCACGGCGGTGTTCAACACCTCGCCGGCGTTCGCCCACGGTTATGTGAACTATCCGCCGAGCCGGCAGGCCAACTGCGCTCAGGGCAAGGTGCCCAACTGCGGCCAGATCATCTACGAGCCGCAGAGCGTGGAGGGCCCGAAGGGCCTGCGGAGCTGCAACGCGAACCTTGGACAGTTCGCCCAGCTCAGTGACGAGAGCAAGCCGTGGCCCGCCACTTCGGTGGGCAGCTCGGTGACCTTCACCTGGACGTTCACCGCCAGGCACGCCACGCTCAACTACGAGTACTACATCGGCAACACCCGGGTCGCGGTCTTCAACGGCAACGGCCAGCAGCCGCCGTCGACGATCTCCCACACGGTGAACCTCTCCGGCTACTCCGGCCGCCAGAAGGTCCTCGCGATCTGGAACATCTCCGACACCTCCAACGCCTTCTACTCCTGCATCGACCTGCAGATCGGTGGCGGTGGCGGACCGACCCCGACTCCGACCCCGACCGTGACCCCGACGTCCACGCCGACGCCGACGCCCACCACGACGGCCTCGGGCACCTGGAAGTCCGGCACCGCGTACACGGCGGGCAGCACGGTCACCTACAACGGCTCCTCCTACCGGTGCCTTCAGCCGCACACGGCCATCGCCGGCTGGGAGCCACCGAACGTCCCGGCGCTCTGGCAGCGGATCTGACCTCCTGGATCAGGCCGATGACCCAGATCCGTGACGCCGCGCTGTCGCTGTTCCGCATCGTGGTGGGCCTGCTGTTCGCCTGCCATGGGGCCGCCACTCTGTTCGGCGTACTCGGCGGCCCGCGTGGCGGGACGATCCCCTCTGTAGGCGAATGGCCTGACTGGTGGGCGGGGGTGATCGAGCTCGGCGCGGGCGGTCTCGTCGTCGTCGGGCTCGCCACCCGCGCCGCCGCCCTGCTCTGCTCGGGCACGATGGCCTACGCCTACTTCACCGTCCACCTGCCGAAGGGCTTGTTCCCGTTGCAGAACGGGGGCGAGACCGCGGCCATGTTCTCGTGGTCGTTCCTCATGGTGGCGCTGCTCGGCAGCGGCGCGTGGTCGCTGGACAAGATCGTGTCCCGCCTCCACCACCGCGGGTCCGAGGCGACCGTCCACCAGCTCTAGGGCGAGGGGGTGCCGGGCGACCGGCATCCCCTCAGGTCGCGGGCTTGCAGGTGGGGTGGCAGAGCCTCCGGGCCAGGGCGCCCAGGAAGACGTCGATGATCTCCCCGGGCTCCTGCGCCTCGTGCAGCGAGCCGTTCGTGACCGCCGTGATCTGCGCCAGGCCGGCGCGGTCCACGTCCTTGCCGAACGCGATGATCACGATCTGTACGGGCTTGTCCGGGTCCCACTCGTTCCTGAGGTCGTTGAGAAGCTGCGGAAGCTTCACGCCCTTGCCGTCGTCCTTGCCCGCCGTGATCACCAGCAGCGTGTTGTTCATGTCGCCGCGATAGTCGCTGGTGACCTCGCGGAACCCGCTGAGTATCGCGTCGTAGAGCGAGCTGTCCAGGCCGGGGTGGGGAGCGATGGTCGTGGTCAGCTCGTCGAGGCGGCTGCGCCTGATCACCTGGCCCGACTCCGGCTCGCTGATCGGGCCGAGCCCGACGCGCTCCCGGTAGCCCTTGATCCGCCCGACCTTGTCGGCGAACTCCCACATGCCCATGTGCGTGGAGTTCGGGAAGAGCTGCAGTCCCATCTTGGCCGCGGCCAGCGCCACCCGCACCTTGGTGCTGCCGTTCAGCGGCTCGGCCATGTGCTTGGAGGTGTCGGCCAGCACGAGGATGTTCGTCGGCGGCGCCAGCCTGCTCCAGGCGCGCAGCGCCTCGTCGATGTCCTGCTGCGACACCGACGGCCTGGTTCTGGGCGCCTCCGACGGGATCTGCGGGCCCGGCGAGAGCGGCGCGAGCGTGCCGTCGCCCGACCTGAACCCGGCCCGCCGGACGATCTCCTGCGCCCGCGGCCCCTTCAGCCAGTCGGCGAAGGCCGTGGACGCCTCCGCGACGGCCGGGTCGGAGGCGGTGACGACGTAGGGGTAGTCGAGGTTGATCGTGCCTTCGCGCGGGTGCAGCGCGACGACCGGGTCGGTCGAGGGCACCCGGTTGTGGTTCCACACCGACTGCTCGGGGACGATGACGACCGGCCGCTGCCAGAACCCGCGGTCGTCCACGGCCTCCAGCATGCTGCGGTAGTCGGGGGCCGAGCCGGCCTGCGCCCACCGTACGAACGCGGTCAGCGCCTTGTCGGCGGCCGGTCCCGTGCCGACGACGTCCCTGGCCGCGGCCACGGTGGCGATGCCCGCGCCCACCAGCGACGGATCGGGCACCCGTACGACGTCGGGCTCGTTCGCGTTGGGCGTGAGGCGCCCGCGCAGCGTCGGCGGGAAGACCATCCGCCAGTTCATCTCGGTCTTGCCGACCGTGAACCGCCGGGCCAGCGACGACCGCGTGGCGAACACCAGCGGCGAGGTGGCCACCACGGTCTCCCCCGCCGGCAGCGAGCTCGCGCCCTGGCTGCGGGCCAGCCGGATCCAGGCCGACGAGTCGGCGATCCAGCCGTCGGGGCGCTCGCGCAGCACCCCGGCCCGGTCGCCGATCAGCGTGCGCAGCACGGTGGCCGGCGGCTGCTCGGTCACCTGGACGAGCACGCACCGGCCGCCGACCGACGTCTTCGTCTCGTTGAACCGCCCGGCCGCCTCCATGGCCGCCGGGGCGACGTCGACGGCCGCCGCGACGCTCACGAGAACAGGATCTCGCGACACGCACAGGGCGGGACCGCCTCCGAACACCAGGAACAGGCTGCCCGCGGCGACCACCACGGCGGCGAGCCCCGCCAGCATGCCACGTTGGAGCGCCTTCCTGCGTCGCTGCACGGGAGGCAGCGCGGCACGGTGTCGAGCCAACCGCACGGTGAACCTCTCTCCAGTGGAGTGATGATTCTCCCAGGGCCTCCCATACCGGGCGCAAGTCTTGTTAGAACTTGTTATAACTACGCCATCGGCAAGACCCTTCTTACGCTCTGGCACACCCCGTCGCTGGCCTGCGAGGCGGCCAGCCGCTCGGGGGTGGGGTGACCGTACTCGGTGGTGCGCTGGCGTACGGGCCGTCCGGTGACCTCGACCATCCCGCGCAGCTCAGTGATCGTCTTGTACGAGCCGTTCTCCGAGCCCGCCATCCGGCTGATCGTCTCCTCCATGAGCGTGCCGCCGAGGTCGTTCACGCCGCCCTGGAGCACCTGGCGGCACAGGTCGTCCTGGAGCTTGACCCATGAGCACTGGATGTTCCCGATCGCGCCGTGCAGCAGGATCCTGGCCAGGGCGTGCACCGCCCGGTTCTCCTGCGCGGTGGGGCCGGGCCTGGCGATGCCGGCCAGGTAGATCGGGGCGCTGGTGTGCACGAACGGCAGCAGCACGAACTCCGAGAACCCGCCGGTCCGCTCCTGCAGCCGCCTGATCAGCTTGATGTGCCTGACCCAGTGCAGGTGGGTGTCCACGTGGCCGTACATCATGGTCGAGGTCGTGGGGATGCCGACCTCGTGGGCCGTGGTGATGACCTCGATCCACTCCTTCGTCGGCAGCTTGCCCTTGGTCAGCACCCACCGCACGTCGTCGTCGAGGATCTCGGCCGCCGTGCCGGGCAGCGAGTCCACCCCGGCCTCCTTGGCCGCCTCCAGCCAGTCGCGTACGGACAGGTTCGTACGGGACGCGCCGTTGATGACCTCCATCGGGGAGAACGCGTGCACGTGCATGCCCGGCGTCCTCGCCTTGACCGCCCGCGCGATGTCGAAGTACGCCGTGCCCGGCAGGTCGGGGTGGATGCCGCCCTGCATGCACACCTCGGTCGCGCCCGCCGCCCACGCCTCCTCGGCCCGGTCGGCCACCTGGTCCAGGCTCAGCGTGTACGCGTCGGCGTCGGTCCTGCGCTGGGCGAAGGCGCAGAAGCGGCAGCCGGTGTAGCAGACGTTGGTGAAGTTGATGTTCCTGTTGACG
>JABFVJ010000497.1 GCA_013362835.1 Nonomuraea sp.
CGCGGCTGCGGCTCGCCGTGCAGCGTGCGGTGGGCGGGCAGGTCGAGCCGCCGGCAGTGGTCGAGCCCGGCCGTCAGCCGGGCCGGCCCCATTCGCAGCACACGTGGCACCCGATGCGGGATCACGGCCGCCCCCTCACTGCTCCGCGCGGGCTCATCCGGCCTCCCTGAACTTGCGCCGGGCGTCGGCCAGGCTCACGGGAGCGCTGACCTTGGCCGCCGCGCTCGCCGCCGTACGCGGCCTTTCGACGGGTACGTCCGCCGCGACGCCGGCCGAGACGGCAGGCGCCTCGATCCGCTCCGGCACGACCGGCGGCCTGAGCATCGAGGCCAGGACGCGCACGACCAGCGCGGACCCGACCGCGGCCAGGCAGGCCACGTACGACCAGGCCACCCATCCGGCGGGCGGCCGGCCCGCCGTCAGCCCGTGCGTGATCGCGACCGGCCAGGCCAGGTAGGCGGCCGAGTGCATCAGCCGCCACATCCACGGCGTGCTCCGTACCGCGAAACGACCTCTGAGCATCCCCGTGGCCACCGCCACGACCATCAGGTCGAAGGCGAGCGCGCCGAGCCCCACGTACAGCCCGGCCACCGGCACGACCGCGGCCCCCGGCGGCGCGTGTCCCAGGCTGATCATGAGGGTGATGTGCGTGACCAGGTAGGCCAGCCCGATGAACGCGGTGGCCCGGTGCGCGAGCTGCGCCCTGACCCGGTTGGCCGGGGACAGGAACACGCGTTCCGTGGTGAGCAGGCCGAGCGCGACCGTCGCGGTCAGCAGCACCAGGGCGAACACGCCCGCGTAGAACTCGAGGAAGCTCACACCTCGGCCGAGCAGCGCGACGCCGCGTTCGGTCCTGGCCAGTGCGAACACCGACAGCAGGACGGCCGTGATCGAGGCGCTCGCCCCCAGCCGGACGTTCCTTGAGTCCAGCTTCGTGGGGGCGTGCCGGGGGTGTCGTCTGTGGAGCATCTATTTCCCTCCAAGGTCGGGTGAGGGTGCGACTCGGAAGGCTGATGGGGACGGTCAGCAGCGGCGGCCCCGGTTGATGCACGAGACGACGAACTGCATCAGCCGATCGGGCATGACATTGACGAAGTCGCCGTGGTCGGTGACCGGATTGTGCTTCTGTTCCGGGAACGCGTCCACGGCGTACGACGGCCCCTGGGGCACCGTGTAGGCGAGGGTCATGCGCAGTTGCGGAATTGCCCTGGTGCCTTGCGGACAAGCGCCGTTCTGCGTGGGGAAGACCACGTGCGTGCGGTGATTGGCGCTGTCGGTGTTCTGACCGTCCCAGCAGCTGGGGAAGTCCAGAATACGAAGAACCTGACTGCCGCGCGGGCAAAGCGGATATTTATCGGGAGTTATGCGATTTGTGAATCCCGTGCAGCTCCAGGCGGCGTGGGCGTTGGCCCCGCCGTTCGTGCCGGCCTTGGCGTCGCCGGTGATCACGCGCAGGAACCTCGGCATCGCGACGACCCTGGAGGTCGCGTTGCCGCGGAACTGCAGCGTCACCGAACGGGAGCGGAGCACCTGGCCGACGTTGCCGTCGGGGTCCTCGTCGTTCGCGTCGACTTTACGGTCGCGGAGAACTGGCCAGAAGTAAGTGGATTTATCCCCCAATCGGCAGGTGGTTCCGGCGGCGGCCAGGCTCTCGTCGGTCGAGAAACCGTCCGTGGACAGGTTGCCCACGTAGTCGTGCAGGTGGTGGGCGCCGTTGCTCACGCCGGGGGCGACGATGAAGTTGTCGGGGTTGTTGTGGCCGTTGCGGTTCGTCCCGCACTGGGAGACGAACGCGCCGCGCGAGCCGCTCCTTCCGGTCCTGGCGTCGAGCCGTACGGGCTGGACCTGGCGGATGTCCACGAAGTCGGTGACGAAGGGGCCGAGGTCCAGGCACTCCTGGTCGTGCGACTCGGTGGGGGAGGGCGAGGCGGAGCCGGTCGGCTCCTCGGTGGGGTTCTGCTCGGGGTCCTGGCTCGCGCTGGGCGTGGGCGTGGGGGTACGGGTCGGGCGGTTGCGCCTGAACCGCGTGGCCGCGGACTCCTCCGGCGCCGGCGACTCGGCCGGATCGTGCACGGCCACCCCGCCGCCCTGCTGAGCCTCCTGCTGATCGGGCGCTTGCTGGTCAGGTGCTTGCTGGTCAGGGGCTTGCTGGTCGGGCGCCTGCTGATCAGGAGCCTGTTGATCGGGAGCCTGCTGGTCAGGGGCCTGCTGGTCAGGAGCCTGATCGTCCGGCGCCTGCTGGTCGGGGGCTTCCTGGTCGGGGGCGCGGTCGCCCTGCCGCTGGGCGTTCGGCTGCTGGGTCGCCTGGGCCGGGTCACAGTGGTCGGCGAGCGCCGGGCCCGCGCCGATGACGGCGGCGGACACCAGGCCGCCCGCCGCCACGGCCAGAGCGGACATGGCCGCGGCCATGCGTCCGGATCTCCTCATGGATGTCTCCTCGGATCGACCGCCTCGGGGGCGGGTGGAGCGGGTGAGGGCGTCGGCGGCGTCGTCTCCCGGGGGCCCGTCTCACGGGCGGCACCAGCGGGATCGCCAGAGCGGGGGCCACGGCGAACACCGCCGGGCACGAGCGTCTCGCCACGCAAAAGCCGTTGCATGGTCGGAGGTACGCGGGCTTACACCAACAGGTTCAGCTATGCCCGGAGATAGTTAGAAATGACTGGAGTTATCGGAGTGGCTACCGGACTGATAACGAAGGTGTAAAGATGTGCCCCGTGCTAGGTCACCTCGACGGCAGGTTCGAGAGTGCGGATGCCGAGGCGGAACATCGCATCGCGGTGCTCTACCAGGAGTTCGGCGGCCCTCTGCTGCGCCACGTACGTAAATCGACCGGTAACGATCTGCAATGGGCCGAAGACGTAGTGCAGGAGACGCTGGTCAGGGCCTGGCGAAACTCGGCAAGACTGCAATGGGAACCAAGCCTTTTATGGGCGTGGCTGCTGACAGTGGCCCGCCGCATCGTGATCGATGGACGGCGACGGAAGAGCGTCCGGCCTCATGAGGTCGAGCCGCCGGAAGTCGACCAGATGTCGGTTCCTGATGGCTCGGACCGTGCCCTTTCGGCGATAGTCGTCGCCGACGCGCTCCGCAGCCTGTCCGAAGAACACCGCGAAGTCATTGAGCAGACCTACCTCCGAGACCGTACGATAAGTGAAGCGGCGGAGATTCTGGGGATACCGCCGGGCACGGTGAAGTCCCGGCTCTACTACGGAATCCGGGCTCTTCGCGAACAGCTGCGGGACAAGGGGGTAGCCGGCTGATGCATGACGGGGTGGCCGCCTATGTCCTCGGTGTCCTCGACGAAGAGGAGCACGAGGCGTTCGAACGCCACCTCGACACGTGTGAGCGCTGCCAGGCCGAGCTCCTTGAGCTGGCCGAGCTTCCCGATCAGCTCGACGGGCTGAAGCACGCCCCCTCGGCCTCCGGCGACGATCCGCCCATGTCGATGTCACGTTGACGTCTGTGCCCTTTTCGGGTGGTATCGGTACGGCGAGGCATGCGCCCGGTGAGACAGGCCGGGCGGTCAGGGGGAGGTGTTCGGTGGGCATCGACGGCGATGCGCCCGTTCCCCCGCATCGGCGGTTCGGCGAGGAAGGCGGCCGGCTGTCGTACGGCGGCTATCTTCGCCTGCCCGAGCTCCTCGCCCAGCAGCGGCCGGAGTCGCGGGCGCCCGACGAGCTGCTGTTCATCACCGTCCACCAGGTCTACGAGCTCTGGTTCCAGCTGCTGCTGCACGAGCTGGAGTCGGCCAGGCAGGCCATGTTCGACGACGAGCTCTGGCAGGCCAGACACCTGTTCAGGCGCGTGCACGCGGTCGAACGGGTGATGATCGAGCAGGTCGAGATCCTGGAGACGATGACGCCCCAGGACTTCCTGGCCTTCCGGGCGAAGCTGGCCCCCGCCAGCGGGTTCCAGTCCGTGCAGTTCCGCGAGCTGGAGTTCCTGTCGGGCCTGAAGGACGAGCGCTACCTGTCGAGCTTCAGGAACGCCAGTGACGCCGAGCTCGCCCGGCTCGGGCGCAGGCTGGCGGAGCCCACGCTGTGGGACGCCTACCTCACCGCCCTCTCCCGGCGTGGCCTGCCGGTCTCCGACGAGGAGATCATGGCCTCGCTGCTGGCCGTGGCGAGAGACCGCAGGTCCCATGACGACCTGTGGCAGCTGGCCGAAGACCTGCTGACGCACGACGAGACGGCCGCGCTGTGGCGGATGCGCCACGTGCAGATGGTCGAACGCCAGATCGGCACGAAGTCAGGCACCGGCGGCTCGACCGGAGCCCCCTATCTCCGCGGCCGCACCCGCCTGCACTATTTCCCCCTGCTATGGGAACTAAGGGCCTGGCTATGAACAGCTATGGCAAACCCTCACAAAGGAGTGAGAGCGACATGCCGCTCGACGAGGCCAAGGATGAGCTGCTGCAGAGAGCCGCGGAAAGTTGCGCGGTCGGCAGCGAGCACGTGAGCACCGAGGAGGCGCTGTCCTTCCTGCGGTTCTACTACCGCCACGTCGCGCCCGAGGACCTGCTCGACCGCAACGCCGTCGACGTGTACGGCCCGGCGATGTCGCAGCGGCAGCTCGCAGAGACGCGCCCCCAGGGCCGGGCCGTGGTCCGCGCCTACACCCCCACGCTGGAGGAGAACGGCTGGGACCCCGGGCACTCGGTCGTCGAGGTGGTCACCGACGACATGCCGTTCCTCGTCGACTCGGTCACCATGGAGCTCGACCGGCACGACCTCGGCACCCACCTCGTGGTCCACCCCCAGATGCGGGTCCGCCGCGACATGACGGGCCGGATGCTCGGCCGCGGCCAGGAGGACGTCACCGGCCAGATGCTGGTCGAGTCGTGGATCCACATCGAGATCGACCGGCAGTCCGACCCAGACGTGCTCAGGCGCATCGAGGCCGACCTGCAGCGGGTGCTCAACGACGTGCGCCACGCGGTCGAGGACTTCAGGAAGATGCGGGCGCTCGCCGTACAGACGGCCGAGGACCTGAGCATGAACCCGCCGCCGCTGGAGCCCGCGGAGGTCGAGGACAGCCTCGACCTGCTGCGCTGGCTCGCCGACGGGCACTTCACCTTCCTCGGCTACCGCGAGTACCGGCTGGAGGACACCGACGAGGGCGAGACGCTGAAGGCGCTGCCGGGAGCCGCGCTCGGCATCCTGCGCGACGACAAGGTCGGCTCGGAGAGCTTCTCCGCGCTGCCCGCCGAGGTGCGCGCCAAGGCCCGCGAGAAGCACCTGCTGATCATCACCAAGGCCAACAGCCGGGCCACCGTCCACCGGGCGACCTACCTCGACTACATCGGGGTCAAGCTGTTCTCGCCCGAGGGCGAGGTCGTCGGGGAGCGGCGCTTCCTCGGCCTGTTCACGCACGTGGCCTACAACGAGTCGATCTCCAGGATCCCGGTGCTGCGGCGCAAGCTCGCCGACGTGCTCAACCGGGCCGGGCACGCGCCCGACAGCCACGACGGCAAGGACCTGATCGAGATCCTGGAGACGTTCCCGCGCGACGAGCTCTTCCAGACCTCGGTCGACCAGCTCCTGCCGATCGCGCTCGGCGTGCTGCGGCTGCGCGAGCGCAAGCAGGTCAAGCTGTTCCTGCGGCGCGACGACTACGGCCGCTACATCTCCTGCCTGATCTACCTGCCGCGCGACCGCTACACCACCAAGGTGCGGCTGAAGATGCAGGAGCTGCTGCTCAAGGCGCTCGGCGGCAAGTCGCTCGACTACAGCGCGATGATCGGCGAGTCCGTGCTGGCCCGGCTGCACGTGGTGGTGCGGGGCGAGCGCGGCAGGCAGCTCCCGCCGCCCACGGTCGACGTCGAGGAGCTGGAGGCGCGCCTCGCCGCGCTCACCCGCTCCTGGGAGGACGACCTCGCCGTCGCGCTCGACGAGATGACCTCCGAGGAGGAGGCGCCCGCGCTGGCCAGACGGTACGTCTCCGCCTTCCCCGAGGGCTACAAGGCCGACTTCCCGCCCAAGGTGGCCGTCGTCGACCTGCGCCGCCTGGAGCAGCTCGTCGCCGACGGCGAGGAGGTGGCGATCAACCTCTACGAGCCGTACGACGCCTCCGAGGGCGAGCGGCGGCTGAAGATCTACAAGGTCGGCTCGCCCATCTCCCTGTCGGAGGCGCTGCCCCTGATCCAGCGGCTCGGCGTCGAGGTCGTGGACGAGCGGCCGTACGAGATCGACCGCGACGGCGACGCCGGCACCAAGAACGCCTGGATCTACGACTTCGGCCTGCGGTACACGCCCAACGAAGAGGTGGACAGGAACGACTTCAAGCGCCTGTTCCAGGACGGCCTGAGCGCCCTGTGGCAGGGCCGGGTGCAGGCCGACAACTTCAACGCCCTCATCCTGCGCGCCGGGCTGACCTGGGAGCAGGTCGAGATCCTGCGCGTCTACGCCAAGTACCTGCGCCAGGCGGGCAGCACGTTCTCGCAGCTCTACATGGAACGCGTGCTGCTCGGCAACGTACGCCTGGCGCGGCTGCTCGTCCGGCTGTTCGAGGCCAAGCTCGACCCGCGGCGCGGCGACGAGGTGCGGATCGACCTGGTGGAGGCGCTCAACGAGGAGATCCTCGGCGCCCTCGACGAGGTGGCCTCCCTCGACGAGGACCGCATCCTGCGGGCCTACCTGGAGATGATCCACGCGACGCTGCGCACCAACTACTTCCAGACCGTCGACGGGCATCGCAAGCCGTACATCTCGCTCAAGTTCGACCCGCAGGCGATCAGCGTGCTGCCGCTGCCCCGGCCCCAGTACGAGATCTTCGTGTACTCGCCCCGCGTCGAGGGCGTGCACCTGCGGTTCGGGAAGGTCGCGCGCGGCGGCCTGCGCTGGTCCGACCGGATGGAGGACTTCCGCACGGAGATCCTCGGCCTGGTCAAGGCGCAGATGGTGAAGAACACCGTGATCGTGCCCACCGGCTCCAAGGGCGGGTTCGTGGTCAAGCGGCCGCCCACGTCCGGCACCCGCGAAGACCTGCTGGCCGAGGGCGTGGCCTGCTACCGGATGTTCATCTCCGGCCTGCTCGACATCACCGACAACCTGGTCGACGGCAAGGTCGTGCCGCCCGCGGACGTGGTCAGGCACGACGGCGACGACACCTACCTGGTGGTCGCCGCCGACAAGGGCACCGCCACCTTCTCCGACATCGCCAACAGCGTGGCCAAGGAGTACGGCTTCTGGCTCGGCGACGCCTTCGCCTCCGGCGGCTCGGTCGGCTACGACCACAAGGCCATGGGCATCACCGCCCGGGGCGCCTGGGAGTCGGTCAAGTACCACTTCCGCACCACGGGCGTCGACGTGCAGACCACCGACTTCACGGTGGCCGGCGTGGGCGACATGTCGGGCGACGTGTTCGGCAACGGCATGCTGCTCTCGCAGCACATCCGCCTGGTCGCCGCCTTCGACCACCGCCACGTCTTCGTCGACCCCTCGCCCGACGCCGCCCGCTCCTTCGCCGAGCGGCAACGCCTGTTCCAGCTCCCGCGCAGCTCGTGGGAGGACTACGACGCCTCGCTCATCTCCGCCGGCGGCGGCGTGTTCCCGCGTACGGCGAAGTCGATCCAGATCACCCCGCAGATGCGCGAGGCCCTGGGCATCGAGGCGGGCGTCACCTCGCTGGCCCCCAACGACCTGATCAGCGCCATCCTGCGGGCCCCCGTCGACCTGCTGTGGAACGGCGGCATCGGCACCTACGTCAAGGCCCAGTCCGAGTCCAACGCCGACGTCGGCGACAAGGCCAACGACGCGCTCCGGGTCAACGCGGCCGACCTGCGCTGCAAGGTCATCGGCGAGGGCGGCAACCTGGGCTTCACCCAGCTCGCCCGCGTCGAGTTCGCCCTCAACGGCGGCCTGGTCAACACCGACTTCATCGACAACTCGGCCGGGGTCGACACCTCCGACCACGAGGTGAACATCAAGATCCTGCTCGACCAGGTCGTCCGCGACGGCGAGCTGACCGACAAGCAGCGCAACCAGGTGTTCTCGTCGATGACCGACGAGGTCGCCGACCTGGTGCTGCGCGACAACTACGCCCAGAACATCGTGCTCGCCGCGGCCCGCGCCCAGGCCGTCGAGATGCTCCACATCCACGCCCGCTACCTGCGCAGGCTCGAACGCGACGGGCTGGTCAACCGGGAGCTGGAGTTCCTGCCGTCCGACAAGATGCTGGCCGAGCGGCGGCAGGCGAGGCTCGGGCTGACCGCGCCGGAGTTCTCGGTCCTGCTGGCCTACACCAAGCTGGTGGCCGATGCCGAGCTGCTGGGGTCCGAGCTGCCCGACGACCCGTATCTGGCGTCGTGGCTGGTGTCGTACTTCCCGTCGGCGCTGCGGGAGCGGTTCCGCACGTACATGGACGCCCATCCGCTGCGACGCGAGATCATCACGACCTGCGTGGTGAACGAGCTGGTCAACTCCATGGGCACCACGTTCATGTTCCGCTTCGGCGAGGAGACCGGCGCCTCGACGCCCGACATCGTGCGGGCCTACCTGGTGGCGCGCGAGGTCTTCGACCTGGCGAGCTTCTACCGGGCCGTGGAGTCGCTGGACAACAAGGCCGACACCGGCACCCAGATCGCGATGTTGCTGGAGGCGCGCAAGCTGGTCGAGCGCGGGGCGCGCTGGCTGCTGGTCAACCGCCGGCCGCCGCTCGACCTGGCCGGGTCGGTCGCCTTCTTCGTCAAGGGCGTCAACGGGCTGGTCGCCCACCTGCCCAAGCTGCTCACCGGGCCCGACCTCGCCGCGTACGAGGAGCGCAGAGACTCCTTCGTGGCGCGCGGGGTGCCGCAGGAGCTGGCCGAGCGGGCGGCCGCGATGGTCCCGGCGTACTCGACGCTCGACCTGGTCGAGGTGGCGTCCGTGACGGGCCGTCCGGTGAGCGAGGTGGCCGAGGTCTACTTCGACCTGGCCGACCGCCTGCAGCTCGCCCGCCTGCGCGAACGCGTCATCGCCCTGCCCAGGGACAACCGGTGGAACTCGATGGCCCGCTCGGCCCTGCGCGACGACCTGTACGCCGCCCACGCCTCCCTGACCCGCGACGTGCTGGCCCACAGCACGCCGGGGCTGCCGCCGGAGGAGCGCCTGGCCCGGTGGTCCGAGGCCAACTCGGCCGCCGTCGGACGCGCCAAGCAGACGCTGTCGGAGATCTGGGAGAGCGACCACTTCGACCTGGCGACGCTGTCGGTGGCCCTGCGCGCCATCCGCACCCTGGTGGCCGCCAGCAACCTGCCGCACACCGAGGCGTAGAACGCCGCGACGCGGGCCCCTACTCGCCGGTGGCGCGGGTGAGGGCCCCGTCGTGGGCGATGACGCGGGCGGCGGCCGGCGTCGTCAGCGGGGGCACCACGGAGGCGTACTGGTGGATCTCCGTGAGCTTGAGGCTGCGGCGCACCGACGAGCCCGAGATCGCCCACCCCGCCTCGGGCGGGACCGGGATGATGTAGGTGTTGTTGGCGACCGTGCGGGTCGAGGTGGTGCGCGACAGCGAGTATTGGATCAGCGCGCCGCCGTCGGCCGTGCGCAGCGCGTAGACGGGCCAGTTGTCGGCGCTGAAGATCGAGTCGTAGCTGAACCCGTCCTTCTTCGCCTTCTCGCGGTCGGTGGCGATCTGCTCGGCCACGTCCGTCGTGTAGGGGCCGTCGGCGATCAGGCCCGCCGTCACCCCGGCCGACCCGGTCTCGGCCACGCTCGCGTGCACGGGGCCCATGTACTGGGGGCTGATCGTGACGCTCTTGTCGTCGGGCGTGAGCGTGGTCGCGTAGCCGTCGGCGTCGAGCCGCACCTCGGGCACCTGCTGTCCCGACAGGAGTTGCGCGGCCGAGCTGAGCTGCCAGTCCTCGCCCTTGGCGAACGTCAGCAGCGTCGGCTGCCCGTCGCGGGTCACCAGCGCGCTGAACCACGGCGGCTGACCCTGCGGGACCGACCTCGGCACGTAGAGGGTCGGCGAGCCCCACGTGTGGCGCGGCGGGCGGTTGTCGGTGGCCTGGTAGGCGGCCTGCGTCAGCGAGGTCTGCCCGTCGCGGGTCAGCTCGACGGCCAGCCCGAGCCGGCCCGGCACGTCGCTCTGCACCCGCAGCACGTCGTCGGTGGCGAGGATCTCGCGCACCGCCTCGGCCGCCTCGGTGCGCGTCACGACGGGAGGCGCGCCGGTGGGCGAAGGACTCGCCGAGCCGGACACGGCCGCCTTGCTCGCGGGTGTCGTGGGAGGCGCCTGAGCAGGGCTTGTGCACGCGGTCGCCGCGGCCAGCACGCCGACGGCGAGCGCCAGCACCTTCCCCCGACCGTATGCACGCACCTCGCCATGTTATTCGGGCCCGCGAGGGTCGCGTACCCTAGGGAGACGTGGCAGGCATCGATCCGGCAGAAGAGATCAACGAGCTCGCGAACACGCTCCGCAGCATCCAGGACGTGCTCGACCTCGACGCGATGCGCAAGCATATCGAGGAGCTGGAGCAGCAGGTTGCCGCCCCAGACCTGTGGGACGACCCCGAGCAGGCGCAGAAGGTCACCAGCAAGCTCTCCCATCTCCAGGGCGAGCTCAACCGCGTCGAGGGCGTGGCGCGCCGCCTCGACGACCTGAGGGTGCTCTACGAGCTCGCGGCCGAGGAGTCCGACGACGACACGCGCGTCGAGGCCGACAAGGAGCTGGAGTCCCTCAAGTCCGACATCGGCGCCCTTGAGATCCGCACCCTCCTGTCGGGCGAATACGACGCCCGCGAGGCCCTGGTCACGATCAACTCCCAGGCCGGTGGCGTCGACGCCGCCGACTGGGCCGAGATGCTGCTGCGGATGTACCTGCGGTGGGCCGAGCGCAAGGGCTACTCCACCGAGGTCTACGACACCTCCTACGCGGAGGAGGCCGGCATCAAGTCGGCCACGTTCACGATCAAGTCCCCCTACGCCTACGGCACGTTGCGCGGCGAGCACGGCACCCACCGGCTGGTCCGCATCAGCCCGTTCGACAACCAGGGCCGCCGCCAGACCTCGTTCGCGGGCGTCGACATCGTGCCCGTCGTCGAGCAGACCGACCACATCGACATCAACGAAGACGACCTGCGCATCGACGTCTACCGTTCCTCGGGGCCGGGCGGCCAGGGCGTCAACACGACCGACTCGGCGGTGCGCATCACGCACCTCCCGACCGGCATCGTGGTCTCCTGCCAGAACGAGCGCTCCCAGCTCCAGAACCGCGCCTCGGCCATGAACGTGCTCCAGGCCAAGCTGCTGGAGCGCAAGCGGCAGGAGGAGGCGGAGAAGATGTCGGAGCTGCGTGGCGCGACGACCACGTCATGGGGCACGCAGATCCGCAACTACGTGCTCCACCCGTATCAGATCGTGAAGGACCTGCGCACGGGCACGGAGGCGGGCAACCCGTCGGCGGTGCTCGACGGCGACCTCGACGGGTTCATCGAGTCGGAGATCCGCTGGATGCGCAGGCAGGAGTCAGGCACCGACTAGGTGCCTGAGCACCAGCGTCGCGAAGAGCAGGACGAGGAGCAGGACGGCGACGAGAGCGGGTGACAACCCGGCGAAGCCGTGGTTGTGCATCCGCTCCCTGTTGGCACGGCAGAGAGGGCAGCGGCCCTCGATGACCGGGTGGGCACACTGCGCGCATACGAGGTGTTCGCAACTCATGACAGCCCCAAGTCTAGCCGCACAATCGTTTTGTTTCCGTTATGGACGTTCCATGCCAGTCTTCCCCCTAGACTGTCGTCTGGCCAATCGGAACGTCGATCATCAGTAAAGACGACGCCCCCGATCGGCCGGCGGCGGGAAATGGGCATGTGCCACCCTCGCTTCCGTCCTGACCCCTAGACTGGCATGCCGTGATGCTCTCGTGATCCATTTCGATAATGTCACCAAGGTCTACGCGAACCAGAACCGGCCCGCTCTCGACCATGTCTCGGTTGACGTGGACAAGGGCGAGTTCGTGTTCCTCGTCGGCCCTTCGGGGTCAGGCAAGTCCACGTTCCTGCGTCTGATCCTCAAAGAGGAACGGCCCAACTCCGGCGCGATTCACGTCGCGGGCAAGGATCTGGCCCGTCTCTCCAACTTCAAGGTGCCTCACCTGCGCCGCCGCATCGGCTGCGTCTTCCAGGACTTCAGGTTGCTCCCGAACAAGAACGTCTACGAGAACGTGGCGTTCGCGCTCGAGGTCATCGGCAAGCCCAGGCGGTTCATCCGCAAGGTCGTGCCCGAGGTCATCGAGCTGGTCGGCCTGGAGGGCAAGGCCCATCGCATGCCCGACGAGCTGTCCGGCGGCGAGCAGCAGCGCGTCGCCATGGCCCGCGCGTTCGTCAACCGGCCGATGATCCTGCTGGCCGACGAGCCCACGGGCAACATCGACCCCGCGACGAGCATCGGCATCATGAAGGTGCTCGACCGCATCAACCGGACTGGCACCACGGTCGTCATGGCCACGCACGACGCGGCCATCGTGGACTCCATGCGCAAACGCGTCGTCGAGCTGGAGGACGGAAAGATCGTCCGTGACCAGTCGCGTGGCGTGTACGGCCAGGCGTACTGACAGGGAGCGGCAGACAGAACATGCGGGCGAACTTCATCTTCTCCGAGGTCTGGATCGGCCTCCGTCGCAACCTGACCATGACGATCGCCGTCGTCATCACCGTGGCCGTCGGTATGGCGATGCTGGGCGTCGGCTTGATGATCAACGCCCAGGTCTCCATGCTCAAGGGCTACTGGGACGACAAGGTGGAGATCTCGGTCTTCCTCTGCACCAAGAACTCGGCCATCCCGGCCTGCAACGGCAAGGCGATCACGCCCGCGCAGATCAAGGCGCTGGACGAGCACATCAAGGGCATCCCGGGGGTCGAGCGCGTCTTCTTCGAGGACCAGAGCGCCGCGTACAACAACTTCAAGTCCGCGTACCAGTCCAACCCCACCCTCGTCCAGGTCACCAAGGTCGAGGACATGCCCCAGTCGTTCCGCGTGAAACTGGTCGACCCCGACAACTACCAGCCCGTCATCCAGGCCGTTAAGGGTCAGCCCGGCGTGTCCCAGGTGATGGACCAGAAACAGCTGATCGGCAAGTTCTTCGACATGCTCGACAAGCTGTCCTTCTACGCGCTCGCGGTGGCCATCATCCTGGTGCTCGCGGCGGCGCTGCTGATCGGCAACACGGTCCGGCTGTCGGCGTTCAACCGGCGCAGGGAGACGGGGATCATGCGCCTGGTCGGCGCGTCCAACCTCTACATCCAGCTGCCGTTCGTCATGGAGGGCGTGATCGCCGGCCTCATCGGCGGCGTCTTCGCGGCGGTCATCCTGATCGTGACGAAGGTCATGCTCTTCGAAGAGGTCGCCATCTACTTCGGCAACAGCACGGCCCAGCTCGGCTGGGACGCGGTGGCGCAGACCATCACGCTCACCATGGCGATCGGCGTCGTGATCTGTGTGCTGGCCTCGTTCGTGACGCTCCGCCGATACCTCAGGGTGTGAGGAATCGCCGGTAAGGTCGAAGCATGCCACGTGAGACCGGGCGGAAGGTCATCGCCCAGAACAAGCGTGCTCGGCACGACTACCACCTTGAGGACACCTTCGAGGCGGGGCTCGTGCTGCAGGGCACGGAGGTGAAGTCGCTCCGCGAGGGCCGCGCCTCGCTCGTCGACGGCTATGCCAGCATCGACGGTGACGAAGCGTGGCTGCTCAACGTGCACATTCCCGAATATTCGCAGGGCACGTGGACCAACCACACGGCCCGCCGCAAGCGCAAGCTGCTGCTGCACCGCAAGGAGATCGAGAAGCTCGCCTCCATCACCAAGGAGGGCGGGCTGACGATCATCCCGACGGTCCTGTACTTCAAGGACGGCCGGGCCAAGGTCGAGATCGCCGTCGCCCGAGGCAAGAAAGACTGGGACAAGCGGCAGTCGCTCGCGGAGCAGCAGGCCAAGCGGGAGATGGCCCGCGCCCTGCGGCACCGCAACCGATGAGAGCGGCGGCACCCTAACCGATGACACGCGCCCGCCGCACCCTTGCCGCGACCGTCACGCTGGCGGTCGCGAGCATGACGCTGACCGGCTGTTTCGAGGAGTCCTCGCCGCACGACGCGGTGCGCGACTTCCTCGTGGGCTGGCAGTCGGAAGACTACGCCCTGGCCGCGGGCCGCACCGACGGCGACCCGGCCAAGGTGGGCAAGGCGCTGGCCAACGCCAAGTTCGAGCTCGACGCGGCCTCGTTCCGCTTCAAGATCAAGAGTGTGAAGGTCGACGGCGACGAGTCCAAGGCCGACTTCCGCGCCGAGGTCGACCTGGGGGAGAACACCCCCCTCTGGGAGTACGACGGCATGCTGCCGCTGCACCTGGTCGACGGCAGGTGGAAGGTGCGCTGGTCGCCGTCGGTCCTGCATCCGCAGCTCAAGGAGGGGCAGCGGTTCGCCGTCGAGACCGACCCCAAGCCGCGCCAGCCGGTGGTCGATCGGGAGGGCGAGGCGCTGCAGAACGAGATCTACGTCTACGTCGTCGGCGTGGTCCCCTCCGCGCTCGGTGACCGGGCCGAAGACGTCGTGGCCAAGCTCTCGGGGATCACCGGTTACGCGAAAGATCGGCTGCTGAGCCGGATCAGGTCCTCGCCGCCCGACAAGTTCGTGCCGCTGGTCACGTTCGGCCGCTCGCGCTACCTGGCGAAGAAGTCCGAGCTGTCGGCCGTCTCCGGCATCGAGATCGATCCGCAGCCGCAGCCCATCGACCCGGCCGAGCCCAAGCAGATCGTCGGCAAGGTCAGCGCGCTCACCCCTGAGGACGAGCAGAAGCTCGGCGGCCCGCAGCGGGCCGGTGACTCGGTCGGGCAGAGCGGCCTGCAGCAGGCTTATCAGGACTATCTGACCGGTTCCACCGAGACCAAGGTCATCACCCTCGATCTCAAGACCGGCAAGCAGGTGGCCATGCTGCGCGAGTGGCGGGGCCGCCAGAACGTCTCGGTCAGGACCACGATCGACAGCCGCACACAGGCGGCGGCCGAGCGGGCGGTGGCCGACACGGAGACGAGCGCGCTGGTGGCCGTGCAGGCCGACACCGGTGAGATCCTCGCGGTCGGCACCCAGGGCCTCAACCAGGAGAAGGACGCCCTCGCCGGCAAGTTCCCGGCGGGCACGGCCTTCTCGATCGTGGCCGCCGACGCGCTGCTCAAGCGACGGGTCAGCCCCAAGCAGCGGCTGGCCTGCCCGCCGGAGCGCACGGTGGGCGGCGCCAAGTTCGTGCACACCAGCCAGGTGGCAGGGGCGACGTCGGCCACGTTCCAGGACAACTTCGCCAAGGGCTGCGTGACCGCGCTGGCCTCGCTGGCCCGCCGGGTCAGCGCCGACGACCTGGACAAGAGCGCCCAGGCGTTCGGCATCGGGCTGCCGTGGCGGTTGCCGTTGAAGTCGTTCAGCGGGTCGCTGCCCGAGCTGTCCAGCGACGCCGACAAGGCCAGGGCCATCGCCGGCCAGAACGTCGAGGTGAGCCCGCTGTCGATGGCGCTGGTCGCGGCGGCGGTCGGCTCCGGCACCTGGCGGCCGCCCGTGCTGGTGACCGACCCCAAGACGCCCGATCCGGCCACCGACGTCGTCCCCGTCCGTCAGCCGGCCCCGGTGCCGCTCGACCCCAAAGTACGCACGACGCTGACCGCGATGATGCGTGCCGGGGCGACCGGCAGCCCCGCCCAGACCGGCGGCGGCACGGTCTACGGCGTACGCGCGACGGCGGGCACCCAGGACAAGCCGATGACCTGGTTCGTCGGCTGGCAGGGCGACGTGGCGATCGCCGTCCTGGCCAAGAACTACGACGCGGCGGCCGTCGCCGGCGGCTTCTTCTCGGCCCTTCGTGACTCTCCGTGAAAATCTTGTGACGCTGAGCAACCATTGCGGGGTCCGGTTGCGTCTTACTGAATGACTGGGCCCGCTCGGGGGGTTGCGGACTCAGTCGCCGTGATGAGATCAGGACTTCATCTCGGGGGAAGTCCTGCCGTCCGGACCGGCTCGACCCTGCCGGTCGGCCCCCGGGAGCGCGTGCTGCTGTGCCACGCTCCCGGGGGTTTCGCCATGCTGGAATTAAGTTGGCGTTGGGGGCGTTATCCCATGTACATTCAGTGTTGCTCGCCTCCTCGTGGGGTGGGTTGACAACTGCACAGGGGGTGACTGGCTTCGACTTCGATCTTGCAAGCCAGGTGAAGCGGGCCGAGGACTGCGGACATAACCTCGTTAATCCTGTGACCGCAAACCAATAAGTGCCAATTCCAAGCGCACTGAGGTCAGCCAGGGTTCCCTGGCTCTCGCTGCCTAAGTAGCGAAACCTCTGTCAGCCCGGGAGTGCCTTCGGCCCGGTGTCTGACATCGCTAGAAGGCTCAACCGATCGACCCGGCCACGGGGGAGATCGGGAAATCAAACAGTGGCTGAGCCCGTCGGCGACTCGCCTGTGTGATCGCCGGGGCTGAGAAAAGCACAGCAGGCTGCGCCCGGAGAAGCCCTGACTTGGGGTTGAAGGACGCGGGTTCGATTCCCGCCACCTCCACCACGAAACCGCCTCCGATCCACGGATCGGGGGCGGTTTTTTGCGTTCCCGGGGGCTCAGGAGTCGAGCATGGGCACGAGGAAGCGCCTGGCCACCGCGGCCAGCTGCTCGTCGTCGTCGAGGTCGATGACGGCGCTGGGGATCGCCAGGAACGAGGTGGAGACGCGCACCATCATCTCGGCCACGAGGTCGGCGTCGAGGCCGCCCGGCACGTTGCCCGCCCGCTGCTCGCGGCGGAGCTGGCCGGCGACGAACTGCCGCACGGTGGCGAGGGTCCGGCCCCCGTCGGTCATCATCGAGGGGACGAGCAGGTCGGGCTCGGTGGCGATGAGCCCGCCGATCAGCGGGTTGCCGCGAATGGCCCGCAACGAGCTGACGAAGCCGAGGACCACCCTGTCGGCGGCGGTGCCGGCCTGCTCGATGTCGATGAGGAACTGGTCGAAGTAGCGGCGGAACTCCCTGCGCACCACGTGTTCGACCAGCGTGTCCTTGGTGTCGAAGCGCCGGTAGACGGTGATGCGCGACACCTTCGCCCGCCGGGCGACGTCTTCCATGGTGGAGCGCCTGATGCCCATCCGGCAGAACTGCTCGTACGCGGCGTCGAGGATGCGCGTCCTTAACTCGTCGAGGTCGTCGACGCGTTCGACGGCGTCGACGTAGGCGCGCTCCAGCAACGACTCCGAGCCTGACGGCGCCAAGAAGCCGGACAGCACAGATTCCACGCTCACCTCCTGGATCGATTCTGCCTCAACGACGGGTCTTGTGATGTCCGTCACAACGTGCTCTCATGATGATACACGGACTCAAGGATTGTTTCTCAGTATCACCCACTTCTCGGCATCGTACGAGAAGGAGGAAGCGGCGTGGGAGAGCTCGGCAGGCGTGGACCCGGCGACGGCGCCGGAACGTACTCCCTGGTCTCCGGAGAGCCGATCAAGACTGCCCTGAGCGGGACCCCCCACCTCGAAGGAGTGCAGAGCATGGCAGAGCTGAGCAGGCGCGAGATACTGCTCTCGGGCACCGCCCTGGGAGCGCTCGGCGCGTTAGGGATCGCCTCGCCGGCCCAGGCGGGCACCCTGGCCGACGGCTGGACCTGGCCGGCCAGCGGCTCGGTCGCGGGCTCCGGCAGCGGCGCCGACCCCCGATGGGTCTGGGACGACGTCGCCGACCCCCTCCTCGCCTCGCTGTTCGACCGCGGCGTCATCCCCGAGGTCAACCGGCTGCTGTACGACTGGAACCGCAACGACCAGCCCCTGCCCGCCGGGCTCCCGGAAGACCTGCGGGCCTTCATCGAGCAGGCGCGTCAGCTGCCGTCATGGGCCGACCAGGGCAAGCTGGACGCGGCGGCGCGCTTCCACGTGCTCAAGGGCAACTACATCGTCGTCCTCACCATCGTCGGCGCCGGCATGCTGGCCACCGCCATCCCCAAGGAGGCCCGCGCGGTCTACTACTCGGCCGGCGGCGCGGACCTCAAGGACCGGGTCGCCAAGACGAACGTCCTGGCGTACGCGGTCAGGCCGCAGAACGCCTGGGGGCCCGGCGGCACGGCCGTCGTCGAGGCCGTCAAGACGCGGCTGGTGCACGCGGCGGTGCGGCATCTGCTCAAGTCGTCGCCCCAGTGGTCCGGGCCCATCCCGATCAGCCAGGAGGACATGCTCGTCACGTGGCACACGCTGGCGACCTTCTCCATGCGCGGGATGCGGAGTTGGAAGGTGCGCATCTCCTCCGCCGAGTCGACGGCGTACCTGCATTCGTTGCAGCTGATGGGGCACATGCTCGGCATCAGGGACGAGTTCATCCCCGCGACCTGGGATTCCTCGTACGCGCAGTCGGACATCGTCCTGCCCAGGAACATGGGGCCGACCCCGGAGGGCGTGGAGCTGAACGGCATCCTGCGGAACATGCTCGCGGAGCTGACCAGCCCCGGCAGGATCGACAAGCCTCTCGTCAACGCGTTCTCCCGATACCTCACCGGCAACCAGGTGGCCGACTGGAACGGCATCCCGCGCGAGCCGCTGTGGGACCCGGTCATCAAGACCGCCTGGCCGCTGCTGGTGCAGTTCAGGGAGGGGCTGATCGGGCTGCCGCTGGTGCCTGCCGCCGCCTGGCTGCTCGACGAGATGATCAAGAAGTGGACCACGTTCTATCTCACCAAGGGCGCGGAGACCAAGATCGTGATTCCGACCGGCAACCGGCCCGGCTGACCGCGTCCCGAGCCGCCCCTTGCGAGGGGCGGCTCGTCCGGGTGGGGTCAGCCGTTCAGGAGGGCGAGCTCGGCGTCGGTGAGGAGCAGGTCGGCGGCGGCCGCGGAGTCGCGGATGGAGCCGGGACGGCTGGCGCCCGGGATCGGCACGAGCGCGGGCGACCTGGCGAGCAGCCAGGCCAGGCACACCTGCTGCGGGCTGACCCCGCGTCCGGCCGCGACCGCGTGGAACGCGGGGAAGGAGGGGAGAGCGGCCGAGGTCGCGGCGGGGGTGTCGAGGGAGCTGGCGGAGATGCCGCTGAGAGGGCTCCAGGGCAGGAACGTGAGGCCGAGCTCCTGGCACAGCTCCAGTTCGGGGTCGCTGTCGCGGACGGCGGGGGAGTAGCGGTTCTGCACCGAGACGAGCCGGTCGCCGAGGATGCGGCGGGCCTGGAGGATCTGCCGGACGGTCACGTTCGACAGCCCGGCCATCCTGATCTTGCCCTCGTCCAGGAGGTCGCGGAGGGCGCCGACGGATTCGTCCCAGGGGACGTCCGGGTCCGGCTTGTGGAGCTGGTACAGGCCGATGGTGTCCACGCCCAGTCGCTTGAGCGAGGCTTCGCAGGCCCGCTTGAGGTGGTCGGGGGCGCCGGTGACGTTCCAGGAGCCGTCTCCCGGGCGGCCCCGGCCGCCCTTGGTGGCGATGAGGACCGCGCTCGTGTCGCCGCCGTACGCGGCCAGCGCCCGTGCGATCAGTTCCTCGTTGTGGCCGGTCTCGTCCGCGTGCCAGTGGTAGGAGTCGGCGGTGTCGATCAGGGTCACGCCGGCGTCCAGGGCGGCGTGGATCGTGGTGATCGCCCTGCTCTCGTCGGGGCGTCCCTCGATGGACAGGGGCATGGCGCCGAGGCCGACCGCGCCGACCTCGACGTCGCCGATGCGACGGGTACGCACGTCAGACTCCCTTCACGACGGCCGGGAGCCAGTCCGCGACCGTGGCGAACCGGTAGCCCAGCCGGGTCGCCCGGCCGTTGTCCATGGCGTAGTAGCGGTCGAAGGAGAACGGCGACGCCTCCGTGCCGTCGTCCGCCTGCTGGTAGCGGGGTGTCCGTCCGGTTCGCGCGGCGATGAGGTCGCACAGGGCGGTCACGTCGAGCTCGCCGTGGGAGCAGGCGTTGACCGCTCCGGTGTGGTCGGCTCCCGCCGTCCAGAACAGGAAGTCGGCGATCTCCTCGGCGTTGGTGAAGGAGGTCGGGAACGGGTCGCGGTGGACGGCGACGGGCTGCCCGGCCTGGATGCGTTCCACGTAGTGCTCCAGGCGGCCGGTGAAGTCGCCGGCTCCGAGGACGTGCGCGCTGCGTACGGTCACGAAGGCGAACGGGCTCTCCCGGCCGAGGACGGCCTCCGCCTGGCGCTTGCCCTCGGCGTACGACGCCGCCTCCGTACGGACCGGCCAGGAGGCCGGATCCACGGCCTCCTCGGTGTACGGGGTCCCGGGGACGGCCCGGGGGACCAGGTCGGAGGTGGCCGGGTCGTAGACCTCGATGGTCGAGGTCATCACGTAGCGGGCGGTGCGGCCGTCGAAGGCGCGGCGCGCTGTCGCGGCCTGGTGCGGCGTGTAACAGACCTGGTCGACGACGGTGTCGAACTCCCGCGTGCCGAGCGCGGCGCGCAGGGCCCGCTCGTCGTCGCGGTCGGCGACGAGGTGGGTGACGCCGGGAGGCGGGGGCGTCGAGCCGCGGTTGATCACGGTGACGCGGACGCCGGAGTCGAGCAGGAGGCGGATGAGGCGTCGTCCGAAGTAGCGGTTGCCGCCGATGACGCAGACGTTCTTCACGCCACCGAGCCTGCCCGAGTAGGGTGGTTAGCAGAAGTGTCCTCTTGCTTAGGTGCACGTTAGGAAAACTGGTGACCGACGTACAGCGGCTGCGGGTGCTTCAGGAAGTGGCCAGGCAGGGGAGCTTCAGCAAGGCGGCCGCCGCGCTGCTCTACACGCCTTCGGCCGTCTCCCAGCAGATCGCGACGCTGGAGCGTTCGGTCGGCGCGGCGGTGGTCGAGCGGAGCCCGCGCGGCGTGGTGCTCACCGAGCCAGGCCGGCTGCTCGTCGAGGCCGCCGAGGCCGTCTTCGCCGAGTTGCAGCACGCACGGGAGCGGATCGACCGGATCGCGGCCGGGCGCACCCGGCTGACGATCGCCACCTTCGTCAGCGGCGGGCGGAAGCTGCTGCCGGGGGCGCTCGGCTCGTTCGTGGCCGAGCATCCCGACGTGGAGATCACCGTGCTGGAGCGGGAGCCGGAGGAGAGCCTGCCGCTGGTGAGCGAGGGTGCGGCCGACCTCGCCGTCGCCTACCACTTCGACGGCCCGCTCCCGCTCACCCGGTCGCGCCTCGCGTGGACGCCGCTGATGGAGGACCCGATGTCGATCGTCCTGCCGAAGGGGCACCGGCTCGCCGGCCGTCCGGCGCTCGACCTCGCCGAGCTCGCCGCCGAGCGCTGGATCCTCGGCTGTACGAAGACCGAGGCGTTCCTGCGGCGCTACGCCGAGCGGGCCGGGTTCGAGCCCAGGTTCGCGGGCGCCACGAGCGACTACTTCTTCGCCCAGTCCCTGGTGGCGGCCGGGGTCAGCGTGTCGCTGATCCCGCAGGTCGCGCTCGACCTGTCGGCCGCCGGGCTCGCCGTCGTCCCGATCCTGCCGCCGCGTCCGACCCGCTACATCGGGGTGGCCACCGTACGTCGGCGGCGTCCCGAACCGCTGGTCGACCGCCTAGTGGACGCCTTCCGCCAGGTCGCCGTCTAGGGCCGCGCCTCCGTGGCGGCCCTGAGGTGGTCGTTGCGCAGGCGGATGAGCCCGGTCAGGTAGCGGCGCAGGACCAGGACGTCGGCGATCGTGCCCAGAGGGCCGGCGGGGGCGGAGAAGTCGACGACGTCGGTCATGCGGGTGGCGCCGGGGGCGGCCTCGAAGCGGTGCTCGTGCCGCCAGCGCCGGAACGGGCCCGCCACCTGCTCGTCCACGAAGTACGCCGGCCGCTCCCACGCGCTGATCGTCGAAGTCATCCGCCAGGTGAGCCCGAAGTGCCTGGCCTCCCAGGTGACCTGGTCGCCAAGGCCGAGCGTGCCCGTGGTGACGCCGGCGACGGCGCGTTCGCCGGACCCCTTCATCGACGAGGTGTGCGTCTCGACGGACAGCGACGTGTCGAAGAGCAGGTCCGGCGGCGCGGCGATCAGGGTCACGATCTCGAAGCGCGACATGGGGGCATCCTAGGGTCGCGTCGGCCGGGGCGATCTTCAGGGGGTCAGTGGGCGCAGCCCGCGTACTCGTCTACGCGCCAGAACATGGCGGCCAGCATGAGCGGGAACATCGCGATGTGCGCGATCATCATCAGGCCGCCGGGGTCGATGACGCCGAGCCAGAGCAGCGGATAGAGCGGCACGATCGGGACGAACATCGCCCCGCACATCTCCAGCGTCGGCAGCCAGCGGTGGCCGCGGAAGCGCATCCACGCGGCCATGCCGATCGACATGTTCACGGCCATGATCAGGTACGCGAGCTCGGGGTAACGGTCGTGAGGAACGTCGAGCCCGACGGCCGACTGCAGCGCGTCGAGCGCGAACATGCCGGCGAACATGGCGACGATCATCTCCACGTAGTGGAGGGCGAACTTGAACCAGCGGCGTCCGGCCGTCGTGGGTGTCGTTGTCATGTCTCCGACTGTGGCGGAACCGGGACGCGCCGGGCAGGTGAGCGGATGGTACATGTCCGGAAACTTGGGCTCTTCGTCTGACGGACCTACAGTCGTCCCCATGGAGTACCGGAGAGTCGTGGTCGTCGCCTACGAGGCGGCCGAGCTGCTCGACATCTCCAGCGTCACCACCACGCTGGAGAACGCGAACTGGCACGGAGCCTCACCGTACTACCAGGTCCGGCTGGCCACGCCGGGAGGCCACGCGATCACCACCGCCAGCGCGCTGGTCGTCCAGGGGCAGCTCGCGCTGGAGCGGATCACCGGGCCGCTCGACACGCTCGTCGTCTCCGGCGGCATCGGCCATCTGGACGCGGCGGAGAATCCGCTGGTCGTCGGCCACGTCCGCCGATTGGCGCGGGAGAGCAGGCGGGTCGCGTCGGTGTGCACGGGGGCGTACGTGCTGGCCGCCGCCGGGCTGCTCGACGGGCGGCGGGCCACCACGCACTGGCGCGAGGCGCAGGACATGGCGGACCGGTTCCCGCGCGTCACCGTCGACCCGGCCCCGATCTTCATCCGCGACGGCGACGTCATCACCTCCGCCGGGGTCACGGCCGCGCTCGACCTCACCCTCGCCCTCGTCGAGGAGGACAACGGCCCCGAGCTGTCCAGGACGGTCGCCCGCGGCCTGGTCACCTACCTGCAGCGTCCGGGCAACCAGGCGCAGATGAGCATGTTCGTCGGCGCCCCCTCGCCCGCCAACAGCCTGGTCAGAAGGACCATCGAGCACATCTCGGCCAACCTGTCCGCCGACCTGACCGCGGCCACTCTGGCGGCCTCGGCGGGCGTCAGCGAGCGGCACCTGACCCGGCTGTTCCTCAAGCACCTGCGCCAGACCCCCGGCCGGTACGTCCGCCAGGCCCGTACGGAAGGCGCCGCGCACCTGCTGGCCACGACCTCGCTGCCGGTGTCGGCGATCGCCGTCCGCTGCGGTTTCGGCACGGCCGAGACGCTGCGCCAGGCGTTCGTCGACCAGTACGGCGTCTCGCCCTCCCGATACCGGCTGACCCAGAGCTCGGCCGTCGGCTGACCCGCGTCGCCCTCCCGTGGTGGACAAACTGATCGCTCTCGCCCGAATCGGGCTAAGGTGACTGGCTTCGGCCCTCACCCGAACAGTTAGGACCACCAGATGCGAAAGACGATCGCGCTGACCGCTGCGGCCGTCGCTCTGGCGGGTTGCGGCATGCTCCCCAACGGGCAGCCGCAGACCGTCGTGGAAAAGACGACCACCGCCCCCACGCAGAAGGAGCAGCAGAGCGCGCCCCCGCAGCCGACCGAGCCCATCGCCAGCCGCGAGTCCAAGGTCGGCTCCGGCGGCCAGTACGGAAAGGCGCGCGTCGACATCACCTCGCTCACGCGCCAGGGCAGGACCGTCACGCTCAACTGGACGGTCACCGCCACCGACGGGAAGGTCAACCTGCACAACGGCATGAGCACCGGCACCCTCGACTACACGGTCTCGAACGTCTCCCTGATCGACCCGGTGAACGCCAAGCGCTACCGCGTCGCCCGCAACGGCACCGGCCAGGACGCCACCTGCGTCTGCTCCGGCACCCAGGGCCAGTTCCTGGAGTCAGGGAACGCCAGCACCCTCTACGCGGTCTTCGCCGCCCCGCCGCCGGAGGTCACGAAGGTCAACGTCGAGATGCCGATGATCGGCGTGTTCACCGATGTTCCGCTCTCTTAGCCTCGCGCTGGCCCTCGTCCTGTCCCCGACCCCGCCTCCCACCGTGCCGCCCGGCGCGACCGGCCCGGTCGAGGACCTGGTGCTGCCGGTCGAGGACATCATCGGCGAGGTCGAGTCCATGGACGGCACCGAGAGCGAGAGCAAGCAGGGGCGTCAGGTGACGGTCGCGCTCACCAGCGACGTGCTGTTCGCGCTGGACAAGTGGCAGCTGACCGCCAAGGCCAGGAAACGGCTCGCGCGGGTGGCCGCGAAGGTCGAGGCCGAGGCGGCGGGCGGCGTGGTCAGGATCGAGGGCCACACCGACGACCAGGGGAGCGACACGTACAACCTCGCGCTGTCGCGGCGGCGGGCGCAGGCCGTGCGCGCCGCCGTCCAGGGGTTGCTGGCCGGCGCGGACGTGACGCTCCAGGCCGCCGGGTACGGCGAGACCCGGCCCAAGCTGCCCAACCTGATCGACGGCAAGCCGATAGAGCGGAACCGGGCGAAGAACCGCCGCGTGGAGATCGTCTTCACGGCCAAGCAGTGAGCCCGGCCGTCAGTCGCCGGGGAGCTGCCCCAAGGTGACCGTCAGCGTCTCGGTCTGACCCCCGGCACGCAGCACCTCCACCTGGACCCGGTCGCCGGGCTTGAACTCGGTGATGGCCTCCGCCAGGTCGGCCATCGTCGGGGTCTTCTTGCCGTTGATCGCGGTGATCACGTCACCGGGCCGGATGCCCGCCTTCTCGGCGCCGCCGCCGCTCTGCACGGCGGCCACCCCCACGCCGCCCGGCTGCCGGGTGGCGCCGATGATCGTGCTGCCCTCGTTGCCGAGGGCGGCCCGGTGGCTGTTGGTGACCTTGCCGTCCTTCACGATCTGGGCCGCGATGTCGGTGGCGGTGTTGCTGGGGATCGCGAACCCGATGCCCGGCGCGGCGCCGCCGCCCAGCTCGGGGTCGGTGGCGGCGAGCGTCGGGATGCCGATCACCTCGCCCGCCAGGTTGACCAGCGCGCCGCCGCTGTTGCCGGGGTTGATGGCGGCCGAGGTCTGGATCGCGCCGCTGATCGTGGCGCCCGGGGAGCCGGGGTTCTGGGGCTCGCTGACCGTACGGCCGAGCGCCGAGACGATCCCGTTCGTGACGCTGCCGGACAGGCCCAGCGGATTGCCCATGGCCAGCACGATCTGCCCCACCCGCAGCTTCGACGAGTCCCCGAACCTGGCCGGGCGCAGCCCGTCGGGCTGGTCCACCTTGATCACCGCCAGGTCGCCGGCGCTGAAGCTCTTGACCAGCTTGGCCGGGCGGGCCGCGCCGCCGGTGGCGATCGTGACCTGCATCTCGGTGGCCTCGCCGACCACGTGGGCGTTGGTGACGATGTGACCGGCCGTGTCGTACACGATGCCGGAGCCGAGGCCCACCTTGGTGTTGATCTGCACGATCGACGGCAGGACGTCGGTGATGACCTGCTCGTACGCGGCCTCCAGCGACTGCGCGGACGACCCGGGGCTCGCCGGCGAGGAGGGCGACGGCGAACCCGTGGTCGTGGAGGTGGGTGAGACCGTGGTCGTGGAGGAGGGCGGGCCGCAGGCCGAGAGCAGTGCGACGGCTGCCAGTCCGGCGACGATCTTCCTCATGAAGGGTCTCTGCCCAGCTCAGCTGGAAAGATACGCCTCCCTGACGTTCCTCCTGCTCAGCTTGCCCGTCGGGGTGCGCGGCAAGGTGTCCCGGTATTCGATCACCCGGGGGTGTTTCATCCTGGCCAGCCGGGGCGCGCAGTACCGCAGCAGCTCGGCCGTCAACTCCTCGCTGCCCGCCACCCCGGCGGCCGGCTGGACCAGCGCCACGACCTTGTGACCCCACTCCGGGTCGGGCACGCCGATCACCGCGACGTCGGCCACCGACGGGTGCTCCAGCAGCGCGGCCTCGATCTCGGCCGGGTAGATGTTCACCCCGCCCGAGATGATCAGGTCGGTCCTGCGGTCCAGCAGGAACAGGTAGCCCTCCTCGTCGAGGTAGCCGATGTCGCCGGGCGTGTACGCCGCGCCGCGCATGGCCGAGGCCGTCTTGTCCGGGTCGCCGTGGTACTCGAACCGGTTGATCCCGCCGATATACACCATGCCGGGCTCACCCGGGGCCGCCTCGCGGCCCTCCTCGTCCACGATCGTGAACGCCATCCCGTCCAGCGCCCTGCCCACCGTGCCCGGCCTGGCCAGCCACTCCTGCGACGAGACCATGGTCGCCACGGCCGCCTCCGTCGAGCCGTAGTACTCCCACAACACCGGGCCGAGCCAGTCGATCATCGCCTGCTTGGTGGCGGGCGGGCAGGGGGCCGCGCCGTGGTAGAGGTGGGTGAGGGACGACAGGTCGTACTTCTCCCGATCCGGTACGGCGAGCAGCCGGTGGAACATCGTGGGCACCATGAACGCGTTCGTCACCCGGTGCCGCTCGATCAACTCCAGCGCCTCGGCCGCGTCGAACCGTTCCGGCGCCACGATCGAGTGCCCGAACTGCAGCGCCATCATCGCCTGGCCGTAGGGGGCCGAGTGGTAGAGCTGCGAGCACACCAGGTGCACGCCGTCGAACGGCAGGCCGAAGTGGCGCCAGCTCTTGCGCATCAGGATGGGGTACAGGTCCTCGGGGGTGAGGTCCAGCAGACGGCGGCGTACGCCCTTGGGGCGGCCGGTCGTACCGGAGGTGTAGAGCATCATCGAGCCGGCCCTGCGGTCCTCGGGGGCCGTGGCGGGCTGGGTCGCGGTCAGGGCGGCGACCGTGAGGGCGTCCGGGGAGATCACGACCTCGGCGCCGCAGTCGGCGATGATGTAGTCGATCTCCTCCTGGGTGTAGTGCCAGTTGACGGGGACCAGGTAGGCGCCGATCTGGTAGGTGGCGAGCATCATGGTGAGGGCGTCCAGCCCGTTCTTCAGGACGGTGACCACCGCGCCGCCCGGTCGTACGCCTCGGGCCCTCAGGCCGTGGGCGGCCTGGTTGGCGCGGGCGAGCAGCTCACCGTAGGTTGTGCTCTCGTCGCCGAGCAGGGCGGGACGGTCTGGATCGTTGGCCGCGATCTCGTAGAAACCCCTCATGTCCGCAGACCATACAGAATTAAGTTCTGCAGGGGGAATAGAGGAATTATCCTGCTCTGTGGTGACGTAACCTCAAGGCCATGGCGGACGTCGGCGACCAGAGCTCACCACAGGACACCCAACCCTTCCGCAAGGTCGTCGTGCCGCCTGCCGAGCAAACCGTCAAGATCCCCCGCCCCCCGACCTCACCCCCCTCCCAACCAGAACCAAAGCCCAAGGCACAACCGAAGCCCGGGACTCAGCCCTCATCCGGCCCGCAACCGAAGCCCGGAGCTCAGCCCTCGTCCGAGGCGCAACCTAAGTCCGAGGCGCAACC
>JABFVJ010000354.1 GCA_013362835.1 Nonomuraea sp.
AAGTCCCTCGTCGGCCGCGGCCTGACCTCCCTGGAGGTCGAGTGGTGACGGCTGACCTCCTTGGGGGTCGGGTGGTGGCGGCTGGCGTTCTTGGAGGTGGAGTGGGTGGCGGCTGGCGTCCTCGGAGGTCGGGTGGTGGCGGCTGGCCCTCCTTCGAGGTCGAGTGGTGAGGGCGGGATGAAGGTGCTGGGGGTCGGGTGGTGAGGGTGGGATGAGGGTTTCCGGGCGGTTCGATGGGCGGGTGGCGCTGGTGACGGGCGCGGGGGCGGGGATCGGCGCGGCCTGTGCGGCTCGGCTGGCCGCCGAGGGCGCCTGTGTGGGCGTACTGGACCTGCACGCGGCGACCGCCCGCGCGACCGCTTCCGCCATTCGCGCCCGAGGCGGCACCGCCATGGCCCTGGCCTGCGACGTGTCGGACGAGAAGCAGGTGCGGGAGTCCGTCGCCGCCCTGGTCGCCTCCTTCGGCCGGGTGGACGTGCTGCACTCCAACGCCGCCTGCCTGGACCCCGACGTCTACGGCCGCGACCGCGACCTCGCCGACATGGACGTCGCGGTGTGGGACCGCACCATGGAGGTCAACCTGCGCGGCGCGATGCTCCTGGTCAAGCACGCGGTCCCGGCCATGCCGGACGGCGGCGCGATCGTCGTCACGTCCTCGGTGTCGGGCCTGGTCGGCGACGTCGACCACGCCGCGTACGGCGCCTCGAAGGCCGCCCTGATCGGCTTCACCCGCTACGTCGCCACCATGTACGGTGCCCGTGGCATCCGCTGCAACGCCGTGGCCCCCGCCCTCGTCATGACCGATGCCGCGCGCCGCGCTCTCACCCCGGACCGGCTCGCCGACAAGGCCGCCGAACGCCTCCTCCCGTGGCCCTGCACCCCCGACGACGTGGCCGCCCTGGTGTCCTTCCTGTCCTCGGACGAGTCCCGCTGCCTCACCGGCCAGACGATCGCCCTCGACGGCGGCACCCTCGCCCACCGCCCCGAACACGCCATCCACCAACGCCACCCACCCCTCTGAACGGCACCCGCGCCTAACCTCGAACCCCGACCCCGTGTGCGGCTCCCGCACTCCCGTCCTCGGGGGGCCTGGGGGCGGGTCGGGGGAGGGAATTGGGGGAAAAGGCATCTAGGGTCGGTGGAGAAAACGGACGTAGGGGGATGTATGGAGCCGGTCGCGGTCGGGTTGGTCGGGGCGGGGCCCTGGGCGGAGATGGCGCACGCGCCGATGCTGGCCGACAGCCCGCACACCAGGCTCGCCGGCGTGTGGGCCCGCCGCCCCGACCGCGCCGCCAGGCTCGGCGCCCCCGTGTACGAGCGGGTCGAGGACCTGTTCGACGCCTGCGAGGCCGTCGCCTTCTGCGTGCCGCCCGCCGTACAGGCCGAGCTGGCCGTACGGGCCGCCCGCGCGGGCAAGGCGCTGCTGCTGGAGAAGCCGCTCGCCGACTCCCTGGACGGCGCCCTGCGCCTGGTCGAGGCCGTCGCCGAGGCGGGCGTGCCGACCCAGATGCTGCTCACCCTCCGCTACGCCACCCCCACCCGCACCTTCCTGGCCCGCTGCGCCGAGATCCAGGCGTTCGGCGGCCACGCCGCCAACATCTCCGGCGCCCTCCTCGGCGACCACCCCTTCGCCACCCCGTGGCGGCTGGAGCGCGGCGCGCTGCTCGACGTCGGCCCGCACGTGATCGACCTGCTGGACGCGGCGCTCGGCCGGGTCACCGGCGTACGCGCCCACGGCCACCCGCTCGGCTGGACCGGCCTGATGCTGGAGCACGAGGGCGGCGCGGTCAGCGAGGCGTCCCTGTGCATGGCGGCCGTCGGCGACCTGCCGCCCTCGACGTTCGAGGTGTACGGCAGGACCGGCAACGCCGTCCTGCTGCCCACCGACGAGGACCCGCTGGAGACCGTCGCGGAGGAGTTCGCCGACACCGTCAGGCGCGGCGGCGGCCACCCGCTGGACGCCGCGCACGGGCTCAGGCTCCAGCAGATCATCGCCGACGCGGAGGCCCAGCTGACCGGCTGACGAGGTCGCGCAGCCCCCTTGACGCGGAGGACATCCGGAGGATTGATAACGTTTGTCCGACGCGCAGTGCTGCAGCGAAGTCCGGTGTGAGTCCGGCGCTGTCCCGCAACTGTCATAGCCAGGTCGCCTGCCTCTGCGCCGACGTCAACCCTCGTGGAAAAGGGTGATCCGTCGCTCAATGCGGGTCTCTCGGTTCCGACAGTGTGAAAGGACTACTCGTGAGGCCCGTACGCACGGCCTTCGCGGGCGCGCTGCTGGGAACGCTCGTCCTGACCGGATGCGGTCAGACCGGCTCCAATGTCGCCCCCTCCGAAACCGCAACCTCAGCAACCTCGGCAACCTCCGCAACCTCCCAGACCGCGGCGGCGAGCACCGGGGACTTCCCGGTCACCGTCGAGGCGGGCAACGGCAAGGTCACCCTCGCCAAGAAGCCGGAGCGGATCGTCTCGCTCTCGGCCACCCACACCGAGACCCTGTTCGCCATCGGCGCGGGCCCCCAGGTCGTCGCCGTCGACGACCAGTCGAACTACCCGCCCGAGGCCCCCAAGACCGACCTGTCCGGCTTCAAGCCGAACGTCGAGGCCATCGTCGCCCAGAAGCCCGACCTGGTCGTCCTCTCCAACGACCAGGACAAGATCGTCGCCGAGCTGGGCAAGGTGAACGTCCCCGTCCTGCTCGAACCGGCCGCGGCCAAGCTCGACGAGGCGTACGAGCAGATCGCCGAGATCGGCGCGGCCACCGGCAACAAGGCCAAGGCCGACGAGGTGGTGTCCGGCATGAGGACGCGCCTGGGCGAACTGGCCGCCGACGCCCCCAAGGACAAGAAGCTCACGTACTACCACGAGCTCGACCAGACGCCGTACGCCGCCACGTCGAAGACGTTCATCGGCCAGGTCTACGCCATGTTCGGGCTGACCAACATCGCCGACAAGGCCCCGGACGCGGCGGGCGGCTACCCCAAGCTGTCGGCCGAGTTCGTGGCGCAGGCCGACCCGGCGCTGATCTTCCTCGCCGACGTCAAGTGCTGCCGGCAGAGCAAGGACACGCTGGCGAAGCGGCCGGGCTGGAAGAACCTGTCGGCCATCAAGGACGACCAGGTGATCCAGCTCGACGACGACCTCGCCTCCCGCTGGGGCCCGCGCGTCGTGGAACTCGCCGAGTCGATCGGCGCGGCCGTGGCCAAGGCCGGCGGCACGAGCTGACGTGAGGACGAAGGCCGCCCCCCGCCCGGTGCAGCCGCCGAGGGCGCGGCCGGCGCGGGCGCGTCCCGTCTGGGTGGCGGGCGCGCTGGTCGTGCTGGCCGCCACGATGGTGGCCGGGCTGCTCGGCGGCGCCGCCGACATCTCGCCGTGGCAGGTCGTCGTCCAGGCGTGGGACTGGCTGCCGTTCGTGTCGGCGGACTCGGGGCTCGCGCCGGTCGAGCAGGGCCTGCTGTACGAGCTGCGCCTCCCCAGGGTCCTCGTCGCCGCGGTCGTGGGCGGCCTGCTGGCCATCGCGGGAGCCGGTTACCAGGGGGTGTTCCGCAATCCGCTGGCCGACCCGTACCTGCTGGGGGCGGCGGCGGGCGCCGGGCTGACCACGACGGTGGCCATCGTGCTGCTGCCGGGCGTGATCGCGAGCATCCCGGTCGCCGCCTTCGTCGGGGCGGTGGGCGGGGTGTTCCTGGCGTACTCGCTGGGCAACGCGGCCGGCCGCGCCGGCGGCACCGCGACGCTGGTGCTGGCCGGGGTGGCGGTCACGTCGTTCCTGACCGCGATCCAGACGTTCATCCAGCAGCTCAAGGTCGAGGAGCTGGAGCGCATCTACTCCTGGATCCTCGGCGACGTCGGCGGCGGATGGGACCAGCTCCTGCTGGTCCTGCCGTACGCGGCGGTCTCGTCCGTGGTGCTCCTCCTGCACGGCCGGATGCTGGACGTGCTCAGCGTGGGCGACGAGGAGGCCGCCAGCCTGGGCGTGCGCGCGGCCCGCGTACGCCTGACCGTGCTCGTGGCCGCCTCCCTGGCGACCGCGGCGGCGGTGGCGGTGAGCGGGCTGATCGGGTTCGTCGGCGTGGTCGTCCCGCACGTCGTCCGGCGGCTGGCGGGCGGCTCGTACCGGATCGTGCTGCCGCTGTCGCTGGTCGGCGGGGCGGCGTTCCTGGTGGTGGCCGACCTCCTCGCCCGTACGGTGATCGCGCCGGCCGAGCTGCCCATCGGGGTCGTCACGATGTTCGTCGGGGCGCCGTTCTTCGTCGGCGTCCTGCGCATGACCAGGCGGGTGGACACATGATCGTCACCCGCGCCCTGTCCGTACGCCTCGGCGACCGCGACGTGCTGACCGGCGTCGACCTGCACGCGCGGCGCGGCGAGTGGCTGGCGATCATCGGGCCCAACGGCGCCGGCAAGTCCACCCTGCTCAAGACCGTCATGGGAACCGTCCCTCCGCGCCACGGCGACGTCGTGATCAATGACCGCCCGGCCGCCGGGCTCAAGCCGCGCGAACGGGCGAGACTGCTGGCCTACGCGCCCCAGACGCCCGCGCTGCCGCCCGACATGACGGTCTTCGACTACGCCCTGCTGGGACGTACGCCGTACATCCCGTATCTGGGACGGGAGAGCCGCCACGACCGGGAGGTGACCGCGTCCGTACTGGACCGGCTGGACCTGTCCGGCTTCGCCGGACGCCGGGTCGGCGAGCTGTCCGGCGGCGAGCGCCAGCGCGTCGTGCTGGCCAGGGCGCTCGCCCAGCAGGCCCCCGTGCTGCTGCTCGACGAGCCCACCACCGCGCTCGACCTCGGCCACCAGCAGCAGGTGCTCGAACTCGTCGACCGCCTGAGACGCGCCGACGGCCTGACCGTGGTGACCACCCTGCACGACCTGACCGTCGCCGGCCTGTACGCCGACGCCCTGATGCTGCTGGCCGACGGCCGCGCGGTCGCGGCGGGCAAGCCGGACCAGGTGCTCACCGAGTCCTTGGTCGGACGTCACTTCGACGCCCATGTGAAGATCGAGCCGGGCCCCGACGGGCGGCCCGTGGTGCACCTGGTGCGAGGCGGAACGTGAAGCTGACCTATCGCGTGGAGGAGGGGGCCCGGCTGGGGTCCCTGCTGTGGGAGTTCGGCCCCGGCCACCGCATGATCTCCTCGGCCATGCTCGGCGGCGGCATCGGCCCCCGCGCATGGGTGCTGAACGCCCAGGTGGTGGCCGGTTACGCGCGCATGGACCCGGTCGACCACCTGATCTCGATGGGCCCGCCGGGCCCCGGCGTCGGCATGCTGACCGCCGCCTCGGTCGACCGGTACGTCCGTGCCGCCGACGGGGGAGCCGAGGCCGTCGCCACCGTCGGCCTCCGCGTCCCCACCTGGGCCGCCGCCCCGGAGGGCACAGCGGACCCAGAGCTCGCCCCGATGCGGATCGGCACGATCAACATCGTGACCGTGCTGCCCGTCGCCATGACCGACGCCGCCCTGGTCAACCTGGTCATGACGGTCACGGAGGCCAAGACCCAGGCGTTGATCGAAGCCGGTTTCCCCGGCACCGGCACGGCCTCGGACGCGGTCTGCGTGGTGGTCCCGGAGTCGGGCCCGGAGTCGGGCCCCGAGGAGCTCTTCGGCGGCCCCCGTTCGGAATGGGGCGCCCGCGCCGCCCGCGCCGTCCACGCGGCGGTCCGCCGCGGCGCGGAGGCGTGGCGGCCCGGCGAGTTCAGACGCTGACCCCGTAGTCCTCCGCGGCGCCGCGTCCGGTGATGTGGCCGGACTCCAGGTCGGCGAGGACCGCGGCCCGGTCGCGTTCGCCGGGTGGTCCGAGGCCGCCGCCGCCCGTCGTCTCCACGATGAACGCCTCGCCCGCGCCGAACCGTACGTTGTTCACCTTCGAGGCCAGGCGTTCCACGCGGCCGTCCAGGTGGCGTTTGAAGAAGCCGCCCACGCGGCCGGGCAGGCCGCCGTCCCGGCCGGGAGGGGGCAGGCGGAGGCGGTCGCCGCGGGTGGTGACGTGGCAGTCGGCCAGGAAGCGGTAGACCGTGCGCGAGCCGAGGCCGCCGCGGAAGCGGCCGGGGCCGCCCGAGTCGGGGACGGTCTCGACGGACTCGACGATCAGCGGGCAGCGGCTCTCCACCGGCTCGGCCTGCGGCACCGAGTTGCGGCCGATGCCGAAGTGCACGCCCGTCGCGTCGGGCCCGTCCAGGCCACGCCTCGCGCCCACCCCGCCGAAGTCGTACGACAGGTGGATCCAGTACGGCGCCCCCACCGCCGCGATCGAGAACGGCTGCAGGATGCCGCTCGCCGCGATGGCCCGTTCCGGCACCGCGTCCGACAACGCCTGGAAGACGGCCTCCATGGCGGCGTAGATGGGGACGTACCGGCCGCCGCACGGGTGCGGGGAACGGGCGTTGAGCAGGGAGCCCTCCGGCAGGACGACCTCGATCGCGCGCAGGCAGCCGTCGTTCATCGGGATCGTCGGGTCGAGGAAGCAGCGCACCGCGAAGACGGCCGCCGCGAGCGACTGGGAGGCCGAGGCGTTGATCGCGGCGGGCACCTGCGGTCCCGTGCCGGTGAAGTCGAGGGTGACCGCGTCGCCCTCCAGGGTGACGGCGACGCGTACGTCATGCGCCCGCTCCAGGTCGACGCCGTCGTCGTCGATCGGGTACGACGCCTCGAACCGGCCACGGGGAAGCTCGGCCAGGGCCGCCCGCGTACGGGTCTCGGTGTGGTCGAGGTAGGCGTCCACGCCGGCGGCCAGGCCGGGCTCGCCGTACTCGGCCATCAGGGACTCCAGGCGGGCGGCGGCCACGGCGGTCCCGGCCACCAGGGCCCGTACGTCGCCCATGACCTTGTCCGGGGTGCGGCTGTTGGCGCGCAGGATCGCCTCGACGGCCGGTTCGAGCCCGTCGCGGGTGGCCAGCCGGATCGGGGGGAGCTGCAGCCCTTCGAGGAAGATGTCGGTCGCGAGCGGCGCCATGCCCCCGGCCGACAGCCCGCCCAGGTCGGAGACGTGGATCATGGTGGCGGTGAAGTACGCCGGCGCGCCCCCGGCGAACACCGGGCGGTAGACCAGCAGGTCGTTGGTGTGCACGCCGCCCCGGTAGGCGTCGTTGAGCACGTACGCGTCGCCGGGCCGCATGGTGTGCGGCGGGATGTCCTTCAGCAGCTCGGGCAGCGCC
>JABFVJ010000084.1 GCA_013362835.1 Nonomuraea sp.
GTGAGGGGGAGTGGCGTGACGAGGGAAGTACGCGCTTTTGCGGTAACTGTCCTCATACTCGCCGCTCTCGGAGTCCTCGCCGGGCTGGGCTGGTCCGCGGTCTCGCCGCGGGCGCCGTACCAGGTCACCGACCACGGGCTGATGCTGGCCGACCTGACCACGCAGGCGCTGATCGCGGCCGACGGGTGGTTCGCGGTCATCACGGGCGCGCTGGGGCTGGTCAGCGGCGCGGTCGCCTGGTTCGCCGGGCGGCGGTTCATGCCGGCGGTGCTGCTCGGGCTGTGCGCGGGTGGGGTGCTGGGGAGCTTTCTCACCTTGTGGGCGGGGTCGACGTTCACGATCGGGGCGGTCGCGGTGGAGGCCGCGGCGGCGCCCGGGGTGCGGATCGTCCCCGGGGCGCTGAAGCTGACCGCGCAGGGCGTGCTGGTGACCTGGCCGCTGCTGGCGGTGGGGCTGTTCGGGCTGCTCGAAGGCATGCACGGGTACCGGGAGTCGCCGCTGCGGCAGCCGTACGGGGGGATCGAGCCCTAGACGGGCTCAAAGGGGCGGCCGGCGCAGGCCGTGTCCCGTCGCCTGCTCGAACGCCCGCGCCACGCGCAGCACCCGCGCGTCGGCGAACGGCCGCCCGACGATCTGCACCCCGACCGGCAGCCCCTCGGGCGTGAACCCGGCGGGCACCGACGCGGCCGGCGCGTGCAGCACGCTGATCCAGTACGCCGAACGCATCCAGGCCAGGTAGTCGGGCAGGCGCTCACCGTTGATCTCGCTCACGTGCGGCTGCTCGACCGGGAACGGCGGCACCTGGCTGACCGGCGCGATCAGCACGTCGTAGGTGTCGAAGAAGCCGGCCATGCGCTGGTAGAGGCCGCTGCGCAGCCGTTCGGCCCTGGCCAGGTCGGCGCCGGTGACCTGGCGGCCCCGCTCGACGTTCCAGCTCGTGTTGGGGCCGAGGCCGGTCAGGCCGCCGAAGGAGAGGGCGTAGTCCCAGGCCCGGTAGATCCGGAAGGCGTCCTCGGCGTCGGACAGGTCCAGCGCGACCTCCTCCACGTGCGCCCCCAGTTCCTCGAACACGGCCGGCGCGCTCGCGGTCACCGCGGCCGTGCGCGGGTCGACGGGCAGCCCGCCGAGGTCGGGGCTCCACGCCACCCGCAGCCCGCGCACCCCCTGCTCGGGCTCGGGCGCGAACACCTCCTTGATCGCGTACGGCGACCGCGCGTCGAACCCGGCGACGGCCCCGAGCATCAGCGTCAGGTCCTCGACCGTCCGCGCCATCGGCCCCGGCACCGCCAGCGTGTACCAGGCGGCCACGTCGGTCGGGTCGGGCACGCGGCCCGGCGTGGGACGCAGGCCGACGACGTTGCAGAAGGAGGCGGGGTTGCGCAGCGAGCCGCCCATGTCGGAGCCGTCGGCCAGCGGGACCATGCCGGTGGCCAGGGCCGCCGCGGCGCCGCCGCTGCTGCCACCGGCGGACCTGCCGAGGTCGTAGGGGTTCCTGGTCGCGCCGAAGACCTCGTTGACGGTGTGGGAGCCGGTGCCGAACTCGGGGGTGTTGGTCTTGCCCACCGTGACGGCCCCGGCCGCGCGCAGCCGCCGCACGATCAGGTCGTCGTGCGCCGGTACGTTCTCCGCGAACAGCGGCGAACCGTAGGTCGTGCGGATGCCCGCGGTGTCGACCAGGTCCTTGTGCGCCACGGGCACGCCGTGCAGGGGGCCTTCAGGCTCGGTGGCGTCGGCCGCCCTGGCCGCCTCCAGCGCCCGCTCGGCCACCAGCGTCACGATGGCGTTCACCTCGGGATTGACCTGGTCGATCCGGTCGAGGTGGGCCTGGAGCAGCTCCACGGCGCTCAGCTGCCCGGTCCTGATCAGGCGGGCCATCTCGGTCGCGGTCAGATAGTGCAGTTCGCTCACCCTGCGATCCTGCCCCACGACCCGGCGGCAGGCGACGGCGAGGTTTGCCCATCCACCCCGCCGCCCTTCGGCGACGCCGCTCAGGCGCCGAGGCAGGCGGGGCCGAGGAGTTGTTTGAGGTCGCCCATCAGGGCCGGCGACGGCGTGACGCGGAGCCGGTCGTCGACCCGCATGACGGTCGTCTTCGGCCCGTTGTGCACCTGGAGATGCACCTCGGACGTGCCCGGGTGGGTGGTGAGGATCTCCTTGAGCCGCCCCACCACCGGCGGCGTGCAGCGGGTCAGCGGCAGGCTCACCAGCAGCGGCCCGCCCGCCTCCTGTGTGAGGTCGGGCGCGGTCACCTCCATCGCGATGATCTTCGCGACGTCCTCACGCTTGTCGATGCGGCCCTTGACGAACACGATCGCGTCTTCCGCCAGGATCGTCGAGCACAGCTGGTACGCCGACGGGAAGATCATCACCTCGATCGCGCCTTCGAGGTCCTCCAGCTGGGTGAGCACCCACGTGTCGCCCTTCTTGGTGACCTTGCGCTGCACCCCGCTGAGGATGCCGCCCAGCGTCACGACCTGCCCGTCGGCCCGGCTCTCGTCCTGGACGGCGGCGATCGAGCAGTCGGCCCCCGCGGCCAGGATGTGCTCCACGCCGAACAGCGGGTGGTCGGACACGTAGAGGCCGAGCATCTCCCGCTCGAACTGCAGCAGCGTGTTCTTGTCCCACTCCCCCACCGGGATCTGCACGTCGAAGGTCTGGTCCTCGCCGCCCTCGATCGCGCCGAACAGGGAGTCTTGGCCGATGGCCTCGTTCTTCTTGATGTCGATGATCGCGTCGACGGCCTGCTCGTGCACCATGACCAGGCCCTTGCGCACGTGGCCGAGCGAGTCGAAGGCCCCGGCCTTGACCAGCGACTCGATCACGCGCTTGTTGCACACGATCGCGGGCACCTTGCGCAGGAAGTCTTTGAAGTCGGAGAAGCGGCCCTTCTCCTTGCGCGCGCCCAGGATGCCGTCGACGACGTTGCCGCCGACGTTGCGGACCGCCGACAGGCCGAAGCGGATGTCGGTGCCGCGCGGGGTGAAGTCGAAGTCGGAGTCGTTGACGTCCGGCGGGTAGACCTTGATGCCCATGCGGCGGCACTCGTTGAGGTAGAGGGCCGACTTGTCCTTGTCGTCCTTCACGCTGGACAGCAGCGCGGCCATGTAGGCGGCGGGGTGGTTGGCCTTGAGGTAGGCGGTCCAGTAGGCGATGAGGCCGTAGGCGGCGGTGTGGGCCTTGTTGAAGGCGTAGTCGGAGAACGGCAGCAGGATGTCCCACAGGGCCTTGATCGCGGCACCGGAGAACCCGTTGTCCTGCATGCCCTTCTCGTAGAACTCGTACTGCTTGTCCAGCTCGGACTTCTTCTTCTTGCCCATCGCGCGGCGCAGCAGGTCGGCGCTGCCGAGCGAGAACCCGGCCACCCGCTGGGCGATGGCCATGACCTGCTCCTGGTAGACGATCAGGCCGTGGGTCGTGTCGAGGATGTCCCTGAGCGGCTCCTCCAGCTCGGGGTGGATCGGGGTGATCTCCTGCTGGCCGTTCTTGCGGAGCGCGTAGTTGGTGTGGGAGTTGGCGCCCATCGGGCCAGGACGGTAGAGCGCGAGGGCGGCGGAGATGTCCTCGAAGTTGTCGGGGCGCATCAGGCGCAGCAGCGAGCGCATGCCGCCGCCGTCGAGCTGGAACACGCCCAGGGTGTCGCCGCGGGCCAGCAGCTCGTAGGACTTGCGGTCGTCGAGCGGCAGCTTCAGCAGGTCGATCTTCTCACCCGAGCTGGCCTCGATCATCTTGAGGCAGTCGTCCATGATGGTGAGGTTGCGCAGGCCCAGGAAGTCCATCTTCAGCAGGCCGAGCGTCTCGCAGGTCGGGTAGTCGAACTGCGTGATGATCGCGCCGTCGGAGTCGCGGCGCATGATCGGGATGTGGTCGGTGATCACCTCGGCCGACATGATGACGCCCGCGGCGTGGACGCCGGTCTGGCGGATCAGGCCCTCCAGGCCCTTGCCGAGGTCCATCGTCGCCTTGACGTCGACGTCTTCCTCGTAGAGCCTGCGCAGCTCGCCGGCCTCGTTGTAGCGCGGGTGGTCCTTGTCGAAGATGCCCGCCAGCGGGATGTCCTTGCCCATCACGGCCGGCGGGAACGCCTTGGACACCTTGTCGCCCAGCGCGTACGGGTAGCCGAGGACGCGGCCCGCGTCCTTGATGGCGGCCTTCGCCTTGATGGTGCCGAAGGTCGCGATCATGGCGACCTTGTCGGCGCCCCACTTCTCGGTGACGTAGCGGATCACGTCGGCCCGCCGGCGCTCGTCGAAGTCGATGTCGACGTCGGGCATGGACACGCGCTCGGGGTTGAGGAAGCGCTCGAAGATCAGGCCGTGCGGGAGCGGGTCGAGGTCGGTGATGCCCATCGCGTACGCCACCAGCGAACCGGCCGCCGAGCCACGCCCGGGGCCGACCGGGATGCCGTTCGCCTTGGCCCACATGATGAAGTCGGCGACCACGAGGAAGTAGCTCGGGAAGCCCATCTGCTCGATGCTGCCGATCTCGTACTCGGCCTGCTTCTTGTGCTCCTCGTCGTAGCCCTCGGGCCAGCGGCGGTCCATGCCCTCCCACACCGACTTGCGGAAGAACTCGCTCTCCGTCATGCCGTCGGGGATCGGGTAGGTGGGCATGAGGTTCTTGAACTCGAAGAACCCGGCCGGGTCGACCTTCTCGGCCACCAGCAGCGTGTTGCGGCAGCCCTCGGCCCACAGGTCGGAGGAGTCGACCGCGCGCATCTCGTCGGCGGTCTTGATGTAGTAGCCGGAGCCGTCGAAGCGGAAGCGGTCGGGGTCGGAGAGCTGCTTGCCGGTCTGGATGCACAGCAGGGCGTCGTGGGAGGAGGCGTCGGACTCGTAGGTGTAGTGCGAGTCGTTGGTCACCAGCGGCGGGATGTTCAGCTCCCGGCTGATCCTGGTCAGGCCGTCGCGGACCCGGCGCTCGATGTCGAGCCCGTGGTCCATGATCTCCAGGTAGAAGTTGTCCTTACCGAAGATGTCCTGAAATTTCGCGGCGGCCTTGAGCGCCTCGTCGTACTGGCCGAGCCGCAGCCGCGTCTGCACCTCGCCCGACGGGCAGCCCGTGGTGGCCATCAGGCCGTCGGCGTGCTCGGCCAGGATCTCGGCGTCCATGCGGGCCCACTTGCGCACGAAGCCCTCGGTGTAGGCGCGCGAGCTGAGCTTCATGAGGTTGTGCAGGCCGGTCTTGTTGCGCGCCCACATCGTCATGTGGGTGTAGTAGCCACCCGCGGAGACGTCGTCCTTCTTCTGGTGGGGCTCGCCCCACAGCACCGGCTTCTTGTTGTGCCGCAACTCCGGCGCGACATAGGCCTCGATGCCGATGATCGGCTTGATGCCCGCGCCCGTCGCCTGCCTGTAGAAGTCGTAGGCGCCGTGCATGTTGCCGTGGTCGGTGATCGCGATGGCGGGCATGCCCAGGTCGCCGACCTGTTTGAACATCTGCTTGAGCCGCGCGGCCCCGTCGAGCATGGAGTATTCGGTGTGCACATGCAGATGGACGAACGAGTCGCTGGACGACATGGAGCGGCGCCTCCCCGGGTCTGAATGCGATGGTGCGCTCCGACTCTAGTGGGCCCGGCCGACAACCCGGAGCCGCCTCGCGCGCCCCGTGCGAGCGGCGCGCCGGAAGCCCCGCGACCACCGGCCTCGATATCGTCACCTTCACGGAAAGTAATGAAGGAGACACTGGGTGCGCACGCAGTCCGACGAAGGCTACAGTCACGCGCTGGGCAACCGGCAGGTCCAGATGATCGCCATCGGCGGGGCGATCGGGGTGGGCCTGTTCCTCGGCTCGGGCGGGCGACTGGCCGCCGCCGGGCCCGCCCTGGTGCTCTCCTACGCCGCCGCCGGCCTCGCCGCCTTCTTCGTCATGCGGGCGCTCGGCGAGCTCGTGCTCTACCGTCCGGCCTCGGGCTCCTTCGTCGAGTACGCCGGCGAGTTCATCGGCCCGTGGGCGGCGTTCGCCAGCGGCTGGATGTACTGGGTCAACTGGGCCTTCACCGGCATCGCCGAACTGACCGCCATCGCCGCCTACGTCCACTACTGGGCCCCCGTCTTCCCCCAGTGGCTGACGGCGCTGCTGGCCCTGGGGTTCGTGCTCACGGTCAACCTGCTGTCGGTGCGCCTGTTCGGCGAGCTGGAGTTCTGGTTCGCGATGCTGAAGGTGCTGGCCATCGTGATCTTCCTGGTGGTCGCGCTGGTCCTCGTCGTGTTCGCCGTCGGCGAGGCGGGGCCGCACAACCTCAGCGCCCACGGCGGCTTCTTCCCCAAGGGCTTCCCGCTGGTGCTGATGAGCCTGCAGTCGGTGGTGTTCGCCTACGCCTCGATCGAGCTGGTCGGCATCACCGCCGGCGAGACGGCCCGGCCGCACGAGGTCATGCCGAAGGCGATCAACGGCGTGGTGTGGCGCATCGCGATCTTCTACGTGGGCTCGGTGCTGCTGCTCGCCATGGTGCTGCCGTGGACGGCCTACCACGCCGACACCTCGCCGTTCGTCACGTTCTTCGGCGGTCTGGGCGTCCCGTGGGCGGCCGACGCCATGAACCTCGTGGTGATCACGGCCGCGCTCTCGTCCTGCAACTCCGGCCTGTACGCCACCGGCCGCATCCTGCGCTCGATGGCCACCAAGAAGGAGGCGCCGGGCTTCGCCGCCGCGCTCAGCTCCCGGCACGTGCCGATCGGCGGCATCGTGTTCACCGCCGCCATGTTCCTGGGCGGGGTCGCGCTGTTCTACTTCCTGCCCGAGCGCGCCTTCAACATCGCCACCGCGGTCGCCTCGCTGGGCGTGATCACCACGTGGGGGGTGCTCGTGTACTGCCAGATCATGCTGCGCAGGTCCGGGCACCGGTCGTCGTTCCCGATGCCGGGGTCGCCGTACACGAACTGGCTGACACTGGCGTTCCTGGCGCTGGTGATCCTGCTGATGCCGTTCGCCGACCGCGATCAGCGGGTGGCCTTCTTCCTGATCCCGGCCCTGGTCGTGGCCATCGCGTTCGGCTGGCTGACCGTACGCCGCCGCCGGGAGCGGTCGGCGGGACGCCCGGCGGGTTAGTCTCGTCGGGGGCAGTAACCGGCGCGGGGGGAGGCCACACTGGACAGGCTGGACGACACCCTGGAACCCGCACCGCCCCCGGCGCCCGCCGAGACGCCCCCGCC
>JABFVJ010000514.1 GCA_013362835.1 Nonomuraea sp.
GCCTCGCCGCCGCCATCCTGACCGCCGGTGCCCGCCAGGTCGTCCACCGCCTCCTGCCGCTCCGGCGGCGGGCGGACGCGGCGGGCCCGGAGGCCGCCCAGGCGCTGGCGTTGCTGGCCCGGCTCGCCTATCACCAGCAGGACCTGCCCACGATGCTGGCGGCTTCGCTCCGCCAGCTCAACGCCGCCGAACGAGGGACCGATCCGGCGTTGCGCGCCGAGGCGTACGCGAACTTCGCCACGATCGCCAGGATCGCCGGCCGCGGCCGCCTGGCCACCCGTTACGGCGGCCTGTCCGACCGGGCGCTCGCGCTCGTCCCGCACCCCACGGAGGCCGCGCACCGCGCCCGGCTGTCACGCGGGCTCGACCAGCTCCACTCGGGGGCGTTCGAGGAGGCGCGACGGTCGTTCGCGGCGGGACGGGCGCGGACCCTGGACCCGAGGATGGCGGAGAACTGCGCGGGCATGCTGGCCGAGACGGCCCTGTGGCAGGGGGACTTCGCGCGGGCGGCGGACCTGTTCGCCGAGACCGAGGAGCTGTCGGTCACGCGGGTTGGCGGGGACGACATCGGCCGCCACTGGTGCCTGACCGGCCGCGCCGAGGCCCTGCTGCGCCTGGACGGGGTGCCCGCCAGGCACATCGAGGAGGTGCTGACGGCGGCCCGCGCGTCGACGGACCGCCGCCGCGCCCTGGCGACCGAGCTCGGCCTGCGCGACGGCCCGGTCATGCGCACGATCCAGGACGCCCGCCTGCTGACCGCCTCCGCCCGCCTCGCCCTCCGCCACGACCGCTCCGGCGGAGTCGCCGAGGTCCGGGGGGCGTTCGTCCGGGCGTCGGGCCTGGCCGCCACGCTCCCCACGGCGCAGCCGGGCATGCTGGAGTGCTGGGCGGGCCTGGCCGAGCTGGCATGGGCGCTCGCCACCGTCCGGGAGTCGGCAGGGGCGCTCGCCGCCCACCGGGACGCCGACCGAGCGGCGGCACGTCGTCTGCACGCCTGCCTGGCCAGGTGGATCGGCCGCAATCCCGGCGCGGCGGCCAGGCTCGGGTGGGCGCGCGGCCTGGTGCTGGCCGCCGCCGGCCGGGAACGGGCCGCGAGGAGAGCCGCTGTCCAGGCCATGGCCGCCGCCGACCGGCTGGCCGCCCCCTACGATCACGCCAGGGCCGAGGAGGTGGTCCGGCAGCTGGGCCGCGTACGCCGCCGGTACGACGGCGCCGCCACGCCCTCCGGCTCAGCCTCCTCGCCATGAAAGTTTCACGGTCTTCGGAGCCCGTTGGTGCGCACCCGTTGACGGGGCACCGACGGGCAAGGAGGATCGTGATCGCTCCATTGGGAGCGCTCCCAACCCCCCGAAGGACCTCCATGACCCGATGCCGGGCCGCCTTATTGGCCCTCCTCACCATGGTCGCCCTGTCCCCCGCCGCGGCCGCGCAAGCCGCCGACGAGGGACCCGAGCAGATCGTGAACGGCACCTTCGACGCCGGAACCGCCCCCTGGTGGAGCACCGGCAACACCACGCTGACCGTCGACGGGGGAAGGATGTGCGCCGACATCCCCGGCGGCACCGCCAACCCCTGGGACGTCATCATCGGCCAGGACAACATCCCGCTGGTCGCGGGCGAGACCTACGCGTACGGCTTCAGCGGCTCCGCCACCCCCGCCAGGGTCGGCAAGGCCCTGATCCAGCTCCCCGTGGACCCGTGGACGCAGTACCTGTCGGCGTCCCCCGAGCTGAGCGTCTCCGGGAACGACTACTCCTACACCTTCACCGCCCCGGTGTCGCTGCCGAACGCCCAGGTGGCCTTCCAGCTGGGCGGCAGCGCCGAGCCCTGGAGATTCTGCATGGACGACGTGTCGCTGAAGGGCGGCGCAGAGCCCGAGGTCTACGAGCCGGACACCGGCCCGCGCGTACGCGTGAACATGGTCGGCTACCTGCCCTCGGGACCGAAGAAGGCCACCCTGGTCACCGCGGAGACCACGGCCCTGGACTGGGAGCTCAAGACCGCCGCCAAGGAGACCGTCGCGAGCGGCAGGACCGAGCCCAAGGGCGTGGACGCCAGCTCCGGCCAGAACGTGCACGTGATCGACTTCGGCTCGTACGTCAAGCCGGGCGAGGGCTACACGCTGACGGCGGACGGCGAGACGAGCAGGCCGTTCGACATCGGCGCCGGCATCTACGACACGCTGCCCACGGACGCGTTGAAGTTCTACTACACCCAGCGCAGCGGCATCGAGATCCTCGACAGCCTGCGCCCCGGCTACGCGCGCCCCGCCGGTCACGCGGGCGTGGCCCCGAACCAGGGCGACGTGGACGTGCCCTGCCAGCCGGGCGTCTGCGACTACACCCTGAACGTCAAGGGCGGCTGGTACGACGCCGGCGACCACGGCAAGTACGTCGTCAACGGCGGCATCTCGGTCTACCAGCTCATGGCGGCCTACGAGCGGGACCGGGCCGCGTTCGAGGACGGGCAGCTCCAGATCCCCGAGAGCGGCAACGGCGTGCCCGACGTGCTGGACGAGGCCCGCTGGGAGCAGGAGTTCCTGCTGAGCATGCAGGTGCCCGACGGCAAGCCGTACGCGGGCATGGCGCACCACAAGGTGCACGACCAGAACTGGACGGGGCTGCCGCTGCTGCCGCACCTCGACCCGCAGAAGCGCGAGCTGCACCCGCCGTCCACGGCCGCGACGCTGAACCTGGCGGCGACGGCGGCGCAGGCGGCCCGGCTGTACGCGCCCTACGACGCGGAGTTCGCGGCCGAGAACCTGAAGGCGGCGCGCAAGGCGTGGGCGGCGGCGAAGGCGAACCCGGCCAAGCTCGCCGACCCGAACGACGGCGTCGGCGGCGGCGCCTACAACGACAACGACGTGACCGACGAGTTCTACTGGGCGGCCGCGGAGCTGTACATCACGACGGGCGAGAAGGAGTTCAAGGACTTCGTGCTGGCCTCGCCGCACCACACCGGCGACATCTGGCGCGAGCGCGGGTTCGACTGGGGCAACGTGGCCCAGCTCGGCCGGCTCGACCTGGCGACCGTGCCCAACGACCTGCCGGGCCGTGACAAGGTCCGCCAGTCGGTGGTCGCGGGGGCCGACAAGTACCTGGCGATCCAGCGGGCGCACCCGTACGGGCTGCCGTACAGCCCGGCGGACTTCGACTGGGGCTCCAACAACCTGGTGCTCAACAACCTGGTCGTCGCGGCCACCGCCTACGACCTGACCGGCCAGGAGAAGTACCGGGCCGCCGTGCGCGAGGGCATGGACTACATCCTCGGGCGCAACGCGCTCAACATCTCGTACGTGACGGGCTACGGCGAGGTCGCCTCCCAGAACCAGCACAGCCGCTGGTACTCCCACCAGCTCGACCACGCGCTCCCCCACCCGCCGAAGGGCTCGCTGGCCGGCGGCCCCAACTCCAGCATCCAGGACCCGGTCGCGCAGCGGCTGCTGCAGGGCTGCAAGCCGCAGTTCTGCTACGTCGACGACATCGAGTCCTGGTCGACCAACGAGCTGACGATCAACTGGAACTCGCCGCTGGCCTGGGTCTCGGCGTTCCTGGCCGACAAGAGCGAGCCGGCCTCGTGCCGGATCCGCTACTCGGCGCACGGCTCGTGGCCCGGCGGTTTCACCAGCCAGGTCGTGATCGAGAACACCGGCAAGGAGAGCGTGGACGGCTGGAGTCTGCGCTGGTCGTTCCCCGCCGGTCAGCGGGTCAAGGACGGCTGGAGCGCCAAGCTCAGCCAGTCGGGCGCGGTCGTGACGGCCAAGAGCCTCGGCTGGAACGACAGGATCAAGCCCGGCAGGTCCGTGACGTTCGGATTCGTCGGCACGCACGCCTCGGGGCCGAACCCCGCTCCCGAGGTCTTCCACCTCAACGGCGACCGCTGCCGCTGACGACGACGCGGGTGGCCCTTCCGAAGGGCCACCCGCGCTGCCCTCCGCCGGCGTCCTTTACGGCATCCTCGAACGGCTGAACGCGCGAAAATGCAGCCCGTGGACGCTCTGCGCCGGCGGTTCCGGCACTTATGATGTGCCGGACATATGGGGAAAAACGGCAGGCTCGTGCTGCTCAGGGCGGCGAGACCGCTGCTCGTCAAGGCAGCGGTCCTGTCCGGCCTGCGCGGACGCGAGCGGGCGCTCGTCCTGCTCAACCGCGCGCTGGTCTACCTCGCCCTCACCGCCGTGGTCGGCGCCGTCTATTTCGGCGTCATCGCCCTGGACTCGGGGCTCGGCACGTGGTCCGACCTGATCGCGGCGCTGGTCGCGGGCGCGCTCTTCCAGCCCGTACGGCTGCGCCTGCAGAGCGCGGTGGACCGGCTGTTCAAGTGGGAGCGGGACCCGTACCGGCTGGCGGACCGGGTGAGCGAGAGCGTGCAGGAGGCCAAGGGGCCGGCGGAGGCCCTGGCGTCGGCGGCCCACGCGGTCAGGCTGGCGCTCGGCGCCCGCGGCGTCGCGGTCGAGGTGGTCCTGCCCGGCGGCCGGGTACGCAGCGTGACCGCCGGCGAGGTGGGCCGGAACCCCTCGGTCGAACGCCTGGTCTGGCAGGGCAGGTCCGTGGGCTGGCTGTCGGTCACGGGCGAGCCCCGGGACCGGGCGCTGCTGGACATGCTGGCCAGGCAGCTCGCCGAGGTGGCCCACGCCGTACGGCTCAGCGCCGACCTGCAACAGTCGCGCGAGCGCATGCTGGCCACCCGCGAGGAGGAGCGCCACAAGCTGCGCCGCAACCTGCACGACGGGCTCGGCCCCACCCTGACGAGCCTCGCGATGAGCGTCGACCAGGCCCGCCTCAGCCTGGCCAGCGATCCCCGCTCGGTCGAGCCGCTGCTCAGCACGGCCCGCAGGCAGATGACCGAGGCCATCGTGGACGTCCGCGACCTGGTCTACGGCCTGCGCCCGCCCGCGCTCGACGGCTCCGACCTCGACGAGCTCGGCCTGGAGAGCGCCCTGCGGCTGCTCGCCGACGCGCCGGGGCCCCGGGTGGACGTGGTGGTGTCGGGCTCGCCGGACGACCTGCCGGCGGCGGTCGAGGTGGCGGCGTACAAGATCGCACATGAGGCGGTGGCGAACGTGCGCAGGCACGCCCGCGCCACGACGGCGCTGATCAGGGTGGAACGGCGGGACGGGCTGGTGCTGACGGTGTCGGACGACGGGATCGGGCTGCCCGAGCAGCGGCGCCAGGGCGCCGCCCTCATGCGCGGCCGGGCCGAAGAGGTGGGCGGGACCTGCTCGATCGACGTCAGGCCGGGCGGCGGCACCGAGGTCGTCGCCAGGCTCCCGATCAGGGAGGCACGATGAGGACCGCCGTCCGCCGGGTCGTCGTCGCGGGCGTGTGGACGCTCGCGGTGTTGTCGCCCGTGGCCGTGATGATCGCCGCGTGGCTGGCAACGCAGGCCTCGACGTGGAACCAGAACCAGGGCATCGACCCGGTCGGGCTGCTGTTCCCGCTGGCCGGCGCGTTACTGATCGCCAAGCGGCCGCGGGTGCTGATCGCGTGGCTCATGTGGGGCTGCGGGGTGGTCTGGGCGTTCTACTCGCTGCTGGTCTCCCTGACCGTCTGGATGTCGGTGTACGCGCCCGGACCGCTGGTGCCCTATCTCGCCTGGCCGTCCATCTGGTTGTGGATGCTGGTGGTGCCCACGTTCACGACGATCATGCCGCTGGTCTTCCCCGACGGGAAGCTGCCGTCGCCGCGGTGGCGGATCGTGTTGTGGGCCGGAATCGCGCTCATGCTCTGGCACTCGCTGGTGATGGCGCTGGCCCCCGATCCGTCGTTCGAGCTCGGGATCAAGGTGGACAACCCGTTCGGGGTGGAGGCGCTGGGGGGCTTCCCCAAGTTCCAGGAGGACAACATCGGCCCGCCGATGATCCTCACCTGCGTGCTCGCCGTCACCTCGCTCTGGTTCAGGTACCGGGCGGCCACGCCGGAGGTGCGGCAGCAGATCGCCTGGTACTTCTACGCGATGGTGGCCTTCGCCGGCTACTGGGTGATCAGCGCGGGCAACGAGGACCCGGTCGTCGTCGCGATGCGGATCATCATGGCGGCCGGCACGCCCATCGCGATCATCGCCGCCGTGCTGCGCCACCAGCTCTACGGCATCAGCCTCATCCTCAACCGCACCCTCGTCTACGGCACGCTCGCCTCCGTCGTCGGCGTCACCTACTCGGTGCTCATCTGGGCGGGCAACAACGTGGCGGGCGACCACGGCGCCGTGGCCGGGCTCGCCGCCGCGATGGTCACGGGCGCGGTCTTCCATCCCGTACGGCTGCGCCTGCAACGCTCGGTCGACCGGCTGTTCCACGTGGAACGCGACCCGTACAAGGCGGCCGACCTGCTGAGCCGTACCGTGCAGCGGGCCGGGGACCCGGCCGGGGCGCTCGCGGAGGCGATCTCCGTCGTCCGCACGTCGCTCGGCGCGCGGGGCGTCGGCGTGGAGGTGTCGGGCGAGCCCACCCTGTCGTTCGTGGACGGCGAGCTGGGAGCCAGGCCGCGGGCCGTCGGGCTGACCTGGCACGGCGAGCCGGTCGGCCGGCTGCTGATCGCCGGCGCCCGCCCGGCCCGGGAGCCGCAGGCCGTCATGGCCAAGCACCTGGCCGAGCTGGCCCACGCCGTACGGCTGAGCACCGACCTGCGGGACTCGCACGAGCGGATCAGCGCCACCCGCGACGAGGAGCGGCGCAGGCTCGGCAGGGAGCTGCACGACGGGCTCGGCCCCACGCTGACCAGCGTCACGATGACCCTGGACGAGGCGCGGCGGCGGCTGGAACGCGACCCCGAGTCGGTGGAGGGCCTGCTGGTCCGGGTGCGCGAGGAGATGACCAGCACGCTGATGTCGGTCCGCGAGCTGGTGGACGGGCTCCGGCCGCCGGCGCTCGACGAGCTGGGCCTCGCGGGCGCCCTCCGCACCTTCGGCGAAGCACCGGGCCCGCACGTGGAGGTGACCGTGGAGAACCCACTCGCCGGGTCGGCCACGACAGTGGAGAGCGGGCTCGGCGGGTCGGCCAGTGTGGCGGAGAGCGGGCTCGGCGGGTTGCCTACGGCGGTGGAGACGGCCGCGTACCGGATCGCGCAGGAGGCGCTGACCAACGCGCGCCGGCACGCCGAGGCCACGTCGGTGCTGGTC
>JABFVJ010000293.1 GCA_013362835.1 Nonomuraea sp.
TCACGGAGGTCGCGGCGGGCTCGGGCTTCTTCCACCCACGGCTGTTCGACTTCTACCGGCGCTTCACCGGCCGCCCGGCGGCCCTGTTCGCGCTGCCGGTCGTGCGCCGCCCGGGGCCGGACACGGTGACCGTGCTCGGCGGCGGCTACCCCGCCTCCGGCTCCGCAGGGCCGAGCCGCCTGCCGCAGCCGTACCTGCCCGCCGGGCTGAGGTACGCCGACGACGAGGGCGCGGGCGAGGTGCAGACCCCGCTGCTCGGCCAGGCGGCGCAGGACCTGCGGGTCGGCGACCGGGTGTGGTTCAGGCACGCCAAGGCGGGCGAGATGTGCGAGCGGTTCGACACCCTCCACCTCGTGGACGGCGACACGCTGGTCGAGTCGGCCCCCACCTACCGGGGCGAGGGCCAGACGTTCCTCTGACCCGTCCCCTTCACGTGCTCAGCGCCGGCGGCGGCGCCGGAACAGGACGATCGCGGCGCCGACGACCAGCACCGCGCCGATCCCGATCAGCACCGGCGCCAGGTCGGGGCGCTCGTCCTCCCACACCCCGCCGGGCTCGTCGGCGTAGTCGACCGGCCGCGCGGTCACCCCGAGCGCGTCCCCCACGGACGCCACCAGGTGGCCCGCCCGGCTCTTGACATCGGCGACCGTACGCTCGGCGACCCGCTTGGGGCTCACGCGGTCGGCGATGGCGTCGACCGTCTGCGCCAACTCCGCACGCGTCCGCGCGATCCGCCGCTCCAACTCGTCGGGATCGGTGTCAGCCATGGCTCTCCTTTCGACCGTACGCGTGGCCGCGCCCGCTACGTGGACCGTCGCGAGCTCCGTCCGTTCTGGTCGTGATCAGTCTGTCAGGTCGGCGTGCCGAACGGCACGGCGGCCAGGCCGGTAGGTTTTGCTGGAAGAACTCAGGAGGGCCCATGACAGGAACCAAGCTCGCGCCCGGCGACGCCGCGCCCGAGTTCACGCTACCCACCGCCGACGGCGGCGCCGTCTCCCTCGACGACTGCCGCGGCAAGCGGGTGATCCTCTATTTCTACCCCGCCGCGATGACTCCGGGCTGCACCAAGCAGGCCTGCGACTTCCGCGACAACCTCAGCCAGTTGACCGCCGAGGGTTTCGTCGTCCTCGGCGTGTCGAAGGACAAGCCGGAGAAGCTGGCCAAGTTCGCCGAGCGCGACGCGCTGACCTTCCCGCTGCTGTCCGACCCCGACCTGACCGTGCACCAGGCCTACGGCGCGTACGGCCCGAAGAAGCTGTACGGGAAGGAGATGGTCGGCGTGATCCGCTCGACGTTCGTCATCGACGCCGACGGCAAGATCGAGCAGGCGCTCTACAACGTGAAGGCCACCGGGCACGTGGCCTCGCTCAAGAAGAAGCTCGGCCTGGCCTGACCCGCGGCCCGCGGGCCCTCGCGCGAGGGCCCGCGATGGCCCACCGGGCGGCCGGTTGAGCGCTAAACTGTCTCCAGCCCCGCCTCGGCGGGACCGCGGGCGTGGCGAAATGGCATACGCGGCAGGTTTAGGTCCTGTTGGTGGAGACACTGTGGGGGTTCGAGTCCCCCCGCCCGCACCCGTTCGTCACCGGCTCGACGGCCGCGAGACCACGACGGGATCATCCACGACTTTTCAGCTCCGTGGGCCTGGGATCGGGTCGCGCGGTGCTTCCTCTTCACCGCGCGACCCGGCGTCTCGATCATGATCCGCCATCACGATCTCCCTTTACTCGCCCGCGAGGGGCGCTCCCAAGGACAACCATGCCCTGTCCCCCGTAAGACCCATGTAAGACCTGGGTCGTAGGCGCACTTCCCCCTTCAGGCGGACAAATCCGGGACGCGCCTTACGTATCGTGAGGATGTGTTCGGCAGGGTACGGGCGTGGACGAGACGCCACGGCGGGCTGGTGAGCGTCCTGCGGGTCGCCCCGCTCGCCGTCTTCTGCATGTCGCTGGTGATCCCGTACGCGTCGATGGACCCGGTCGACGGCTCCCGCTACCTGGGCGTGGCCGGCTACCTGGCGTTGTCGGCGCTCCTGCTGGCGCCGCTGGCCTGGCGGAACCGGCCGCTGGCGGCGTACGCGGTGATCTCGCTGGTCTGCTTCGGGCAGTGGCTCGCGGACGTCGATCCGCTGCCCGCCAACCTCGCCCTGCTGGTGGCGCTGTGGACGGTGGCCTCAGAGCGCTCCTTCCGCTGGGCGCTCGCGGCGGGGCTGGTGGCCGAGCTGGGCATGTTCCTGGCGCTGGTCAACTGGTCGGTCGCCACGGCCGGCATGTTCTTCAGCGGCTCGATCCTGATCGTCGCCGTCTGGCTCGCCGGCCTGTACGCCAACACCCGCCGCCGCTACCTCGAAGGTCTGGAGGAACGCGCCGAACGCGCCGAACGCGAACGCGACCAGCAGGCCAGGATGGCCGCCGCGGCCGAGCGGGCGCGGATCGCGAGGGAGCTGCACGACGTGGTGGCCCACAACGTGAGCGTGATGGTGGTGCAGGCCGACGGCGCGGGCTTCGCGCTCGACAGCGATCCTGAGCAGGCGCGGCTCGCCGTACGCAACATCTCCAAGACCGGGCGGGCCGCGCTCGCCGAGATGCGGAGGATGGTCGGCGTGCTGCGCGAGAACGAGGACGGCGGCACCGACTACACGCCGCAACCCGGGCTGGGCCAGCTCGAAGAGCTGGTGCGCGGCGCCGGGGTGCCGGCCCGGCTGCGGGTCGGCGGGGTGCCCGGCGACCTGCCCGAAGGGCAGCAGCTCGCCGTCTACCGCATCGTCCAGGAGGCCCTGACGAACGCCCTCAAACACGGGGGCCCGGACGTCCGCGCGCTCGTCGAGATCGACTACGGCGGCCCCGAGCTGATCGTCCGGGTGACCGACGACGGCAGGGGCGCGGCCGCGCCGCCGGGCTCAGGCGGCCACGGCCTGATCGGCATGCGCGAACGCGTCGGCATGTACGGCGGCGCGATGTCGGCGGGCCCGCGCTCGGGCGGCGGCTTCGAGGTGCTGGCCAGGCTGCCCATGGCCAGGGCGGCCTGATGATCAGGGTGATGCTGGTCGACGACCAGGAGCTGCTGCGCGCCGGGTTCAGGATGGTGCTGGGCGCCCAGCCCGACATCGACGTGGTGGCCGAGGCCGGCGACGGCGCCGCCGCCCTCGATCTGCTCGAACGCGTCGAGGTCGACGTCGTGCTCATGGACGTGCGCATGCCGCGCATGGACGGCGTCGAGGCGACCAGGCGGATCGACGGCCCGAAGGTGCTGATCCTGACCACGTTCGACCTCGACGAGTACGCCCTGTCGGCGATCAAGGCGGGCGCGGCCGGTTTCCTGCTGAAGGACGTGCCGCCCGGCGACCTGGTCAACGCCATCAGGCTCGTGCACGCGGGCGACGCCGTGGTCTCGCCGAGCACGCTGCGCCGGCTGCTGGACCGGTTCGCCGCCCAGCTCCCCGTCGACGAGCTGCCCACGGCGAGCGAGCTGACGCCGCGCGAGCGGGAGGTGCTGCTCATGGTGGGCCGCGGCCTGTCGAACATGGAGATCGCGCACCGCCTGGAGGTGGCGGAGGCGACCGTGAAGACCCACCTGGGCCGCGTGCTGGCCAAGCTGGGGCTGCGCGACCGGGCCCAGGTGGTCGTGTACGCGTACGAGGCGGGCCTGATCGTGCCCTCGCATCAGGCGCATCGGCCGAAAGGTTGACCGGGGTCGTCTGAGGTCCTACACGAAGTCCCTCCTCAGGGCCCACAAGTCCTGAACTTTCCACTCCTAGCGTTGGTCACGTCGAAAAATCGTGACAAGGAGTGAACGTGACCCTCACCGAGTCCCGGCGCGCGGCCCCGCCCGCGGTGGTGGCCAAGGCCCTGACCAAGGTGTACGGCCAGGGCGACGCCCAGGTCCACGCCCTTCGCGGCGTCGACGTGGCGTTCGCGACCGGCGCCTTCACCGCGATCATGGGTCCTTCCGGCTCCGGCAAGTCCACGCTGATGCACTGCCTGGCCGGTCTCGACACCGCGACCTCGGGCACGGTGCGCATCGGCGACGTGGAGCTGACCGGCCTCGCCGACCGGCAGCTCACGCTGCTGCGCCGGGAGCGGATCGGCTTCATCTTCCAGGCGTTCAACCTGCTGCCCACGCTGACCGCCGAGCAGAACATCCGGCTGCCCCTCGACATCGCCGCCCGGCAGGCGGACGAGGAGCTGTTCGACCGGGTCATCGACACCGTGGGGCTGCGGGACCGGCTCGGCCACCGGCCGACGGAGCTGTCGGGCGGCCAGCAGCAGCGCGTGGCGGTGGCCAGGGCGCTGATCAGCAAGCCCCAGGTGATCTTCGCCGACGAGCCCACCGGCAACCTGGACTCGCGCAGCGGCTCGGAGATCCTCTCCTTCCTGCGCAGGTCGGTACGCGAACTGGAGCAGACCATCGTCATGGTCACGCACGACCCGGTCGCGGCGTCGTACGCCGACCGGGTGGTGTTCCTGCGGGACGGCGAGCTGGTCACCGAGATCGCCGCGCCCACGCCGCAGTCCGTCCTGGACACGCTCGTGAAGCTGGAGGGCTGAGGTGCTGAAGACGGCGCTGGCCGGGCTGCGGGCGCACAGGCTCAGGCTGCTGCTCACCTCGCTGGCGATCACGCTCGGGGTGGGGTTCATCGCGGGCACGTTCGTCCTGAACGACACCATCCAGGCGGGATTCGCCCAGCGCGTCACGGCCGACGCCGGCAAGGTGGACGTGGCCGTCCTGCCCAAGAAGCCCGACGGCCTGCTGCCCGAGCGGGCGCTCGAACGGGTCCGCGCCCTCACCGGCGTCACCGAGGCCCAGGGCCTGGTACGCGCCCCCGCCCCGCTGCTCGGCAAGGACGGCAAGGCCGTCGGCGGCAGCCCGACCACGGCGATCTCCATCGTCCCCGGCCCGCTCGACCGTACGGCGCTCGTCGCGGGCACCGGCCCCGGCAGCGACGACCAGGCGGCCGTGCTGGACAAGAACACCGCCAAGTCCCAGGGACTCAAGGTCGGCGACACGATCACCGTGCTGGACGCGAAGCAGGGCAGGCACCAGTTCAGGCTCGTCGGCCTGCTCGACCCCGGCGTGGACCAGGAGCTCTCCTACACCGGCGCGGTCGGCTTCACCATGGCCACCGCGCAGCGCATGACGGGCGCGAAGGGCTACCGCGAGATCGACGTCAAGGGCCCGGACCCCGGGCTCAAGCAGGCCGTGGCGGCGGCGCTCGGCGGCGCGTACACGGTCAGGACGGGCGCGGAGCTGGCCGACCAGCTCGCCGCCTCGGCCGGGCTGTCCATGCGCACGCTCACCGTCGGGCTGCTGCTGTTCGGGGCGGTGGCCATGATGGTGGCCGCCCTCGTCATCTACAACACCTTCACCATCCTCGTCGCGCAGCGTACGAGGGAGATGGCGCTGCTGCGCTGCATCGGGGCCACGCGGGGGCAGGTGTTCGGCTCGATCCTGCTGGAGTCCGTCGCGGTCGGGCTGCTCGCCTCCGCCCTCGGCCTGCTCGCCGGGTACGGCCTGGCCGCGCTCGCGCTGACCGTGATGGCCGCGTTCGACGCCCCGATGCCCACGGACGCGGCGGTGTCGCTCACGCCGGCCACGATCGCGATCGGCCTGGCCGTCGGCCTGGTGGTCACCGTGTTCGCGGCCCTGCTGCCCGCGCGCTCGGCCACCCGCGTCCCGCCGGTCGCGGCCCTGCGCGCCCACTCCGAGGAGGACGACTTCCGCACCGGCGTGCTGCGCTGGACGTTCGCGATCCTGTTCCTGCTGGCCGGGGCCGGGACGACCGCGTTCGGCGTGCTGGGCCTGCCGGCCGGTGAGCCGGGCACGATGTTCGTGGTGATGGCCGGGGGCGCGCTGGTCTTCCTGGCCGTGCTGATCCTCGGTCCCGTGCTGGTCAAGCCGCTGAGCGCGGTCGTGGGCTGGGTTCCGGCGAAGCTGTTCGGCGTGCCGGGGCGCCTCGCGCTGGACAACTCCGCGCGCAACCCGAGGCGGGCCGCGACCACGACCGTCGCGCTCACCGTCGGCGTGACGCTGATGACGCTGATCTCGGTGCTCAGCGCGTCCACGCGGGTGACCGTGTGGAACAAGCTCGACGAGCAGTTCCCCGTCGACTACATGCTGATGGGGCAGGGGCAACGTTCCGGGGTGCCCCGGTCGGTCGCCGACGAGCTGCGCGGGCGGCCCGAGCTGGCCTCGGTGCTGCAGATCCGCCAGACGACGGCCAAGGTGGGGGATCGTACGTACGGCATGGGGACCTTCCGCGGGAACGTCACCCCAGAGGTGCGCTCCGGCTCGATGAAGGGCCTGTCGGACGGTCAGGTGGCGCTGCTCGACTACGCGGCGACCGGGCTGGGCGTCAAGGTCGGCGACACCGTCACGGTGAAGACGGAACGCGCCGGACCGGTGCGGCTGAAGGTGATCGCCGTCCTGGACGGCACGAACTCCACCCTGCCCCCGCTCACCGTCGCCGAACAGCCCTTCGACACCTACTTCGAGCGGCTGCCGGACTCCCAGGTCATGATCAACATCCGGGACGGGATCGCGCCCGACCAGGCCCGCAAGGTGGTCGAGGCCGCCATCGCGGCCTACCCCGTCGTCCAGATGGCCAGCTCGACCGAAGTGCGCGGGCAGTTCGACGAGACCCTGGACATGCTCCTGATGATCGTCACCGGCCTGCTCGGGCTGGCGATCCTGATCTCGTTGCTCGGCATCGCGAACACGCTGTCGTTGTCGGTGCACGAACGCACCAGGGAGTCGGCGCTGCTGCGGGCCCTGGGCCTGACCCGGCCGCAGCTCCGGCGCATGCTCTCGGTCGAGGCGCTGGTGCTGGGACTGATCGGGGCGCTGGTCGGAGTGGCCCTCGGGGTCGTCTTCGGGTGGGCGGCGGTACGCGCCATGCTGCCCGGCGCGGTCTTCTCCGCCCCGATCGGGCAGATCGCCCTGTTCGTGGCGCTCTCGGGGGTGGCCGGGGTGCTGGCCGCCGTCGTACCGGCGCGGCGGGCGGCCCGCGCGTCGATCGTGGGGTCGTTGGCGACGGGATGAGAACCAATAAAAGTGAATAAAAGCGAAAAATCTGGATAGAGAGTACGCGCAGGGGCTGCGCGGCTTCGTGGG
>JABFVJ010000316.1 GCA_013362835.1 Nonomuraea sp.
CGAGACTGGCTCGCCCACACCCCCGACGGCACCGCGCGCTGCCTTGCCGACCTGCGGCGCGAGGAGCACAGCGTACGCCTGCGCCGCCTGGCCCACGGGCCACGAGACGCCAAGGTCAGCATCGTCATGTCCACCAAACGTCCCGGCATGGTCGGCGCGGCCCTGGCCCAGATGGAACGCCAGCGGGGCGTCGAGGCCGAGGTCCTGCTCGGGCTGCACGGCGTGACCTTCGACCAGGTACGCCCCGCGATCGAGGCGTGTTCCCTGCCCGTGACCCGGTTCGAGGCGGAGACCTCCGTGCCCTTCGGCGAAGTGCTGAACCGGGCCGCCGCCCTGGCCTCCGGCGACTACCTGGCCAAATGGGACGACGACGACTGGTACGGCCCCGACCACCTGTCCGACCTGGTCATGGCTCACTCGTACGCGGGGGCCGACGTGGTGGGCACCACGGCCGAGTTCTTCTACCTGGAGCCCTTGCGCGCCACGGTCAGGCGGACGACGTTCGCGAGCGGGGCGGCGTACCCTAGCGAGGTTTGGGCGGATCACGTGGCTGGAGGCACAATTTTGCTCCAAAGAGCGAAATTTCGGGAAATCGGCGGATTTCCGGCCCTGCCGCGGGCCGTCGATCTCGAGTTCCTCAAAGCCGCGCAAAAGATCGGCGCCCGCGTCTACCGCACCCACGGCCTCGGATACGTCCTGCGCAGAGGGCTCACCGGCGAGCACACCTGGCAGCTGCCCCTGACCCATTTCGTCAAGGTCGCCACCAGCCAATGGCGCGGCTTCCGCCCGAGCCTGCTGATGGAAGCCGCATGAGACCCGAGCAGAACCCGCCGGTGCGCGGCAACGACTACCGCGTGCTCCGGCCCCCGGAGGACTTCACCCCGGCCCTGACGGTCAGCGTGATCGTCCCGGCCTACGGCGGCCAGGACAAGCTCGACCTGGTGCTCGCCGGGCTCGCCCGGCAGACCTACCCGGCCGCGCTCACCGAGGTCGTCGTCGTGGACAACGGCAGCACGCCGCCCCTGCGGCTGCCCGCCACGCGGCCCGTACGCACCCGGTTGATCACCTGCCCCGAGCCCGGCCGCGCCAACGCCCGCAACGCCGGCCTCGCCGAGGCCACCGGCGAGGTGATCCACTGGCTCGACTCCGACGTCGTGCTCACCCCGGGCGCGATCGAGGCCCACATGCGCTGGCACCACGCGGCCCCCTACCTCGTCGTGACCGGCTACATCCGCTTCACCGACGCCGAATTGCCCGCCGAGCTCCCCGCCGACCTGGAGAAACACTTCGAGCCCGCCGAGCCGCACGCCTGGATCGTCGACCTCGTCGACCGTACCGACGGGCTCACCGACAACCCGCAACGCCCGTTCAGCCTGCACGTCGGCGGCGCGACCTCCGTGGGCGCCCGCCTGATCGAGGCGGCCGGGCCGATGGACGACGAGCTGATACTCGGCCAGGACACCGAGATGGGCTACCGGCTGGGCCAGGCGGGCGCCGTCTTCGTGCCCGAGCCGCGCGCCCGCGCCTACCACCTCGGTCCGACCATGCGGATGCGCGACAAGCCGTCCATCGACCGGGTGAGCCACGCGTTCGTCGCCGACCGCATCCCGGCCTACCGCTGGTTGCGCTCCCATCCGGCGCGCCGCTGGAAGGTCCCGTACGTCACCGCCGTCGTCGACGGCACGGCCGGCTACGAGAGCGTTCGCGCGACCGTCGACGCGCTGCTGGCCTGCACGGTCCCCGACCTGTCCGTCCTGCTGCTCGGCCCCTGGGACGCCCTCGGACACGAGCGCCGCGCCCCGCTCAAGGACCCCCACCTCGACCTCGTCCTGGTCCACGGCCACTACCTGCACGAAACTCGCGTACGCCTGGCCACGTCGGAGGAGATCGACCCGGCCACGCCCTTCGCGCTGCGCCTGCCACCCGGCTGGGTCCCCGGCGAGGACACCCTCGCCCGCCTGCTCGACCTGGCCCGCGACGAGGGTCTCGGCCTGGTCGCGGTGCTGCTCCGCGAGTCGCCGCAGGGCGTCGTCGCGGCCCGCCTGGAACGCCTGTCGGCCTTCGCCAGGGCCCGCATCGTCGCGACGCCAGGCGACGACTTCGACGACGTCGTGGACGCCGTGTCCGGCGTGTCCTGGGTCGAGGGCGAGACCTACGGGTTCAGCACCGAGGCCGAGCCCCTGCTCGGGCGGCGCGCCGCGTACCGGGCCAGGGTGGAGGCGCGGGCGGAGGCGGCCAGGCTGGCCAAGGAGGCCGAGCGCCTGCGCGCGCAGGCGGCCAAGTGGAAGGACGAGGCCGCCCGGTGGCGCAGGACCGCCGTCGAGCTGCGGCGCGAGGTGAGCGTCCTGCGCCGCCAGCTCGCCGCCGCCAACCGCGCCCAGCAGAGCCTGCGCACGCTCGTCTCCGCCACCATGAAACGCGCACTCGGCAAACGCCTGCGCGGCTAGCCGCGCCTCGGGTCAGTTCGGGCGCAGGGCCGACTTCAGGCGTCTGAGCAGGGTCAGTTCGGGCGCAGGGCCGACTTCAGGCGTCTGAGCAGGGTCTGCTCCGGCGGCTCGACCGGCAGCGACGCCGGCGCGGGGATGGTGACCGGCTCCGGCTGGGCGGGCGCGGGCCAGTAGCGATCGGGCGGCTCGTGGCGTACGCCATGGGTGACCTCGACCAGGTCGTCGAGGTCGGCGCCGGGGTCGGCGAGCAGCAGCGCGCGGCCGAGCGCCGAGGTGCGTTCGAGGCGGGCCGAGCGCCCGTCGGGCAGGTCCACGACGAGCACGCCCGCGAGGTCCTTCTGCGCCGACTCCACCATGCGCTCCAGCGTCGCCCGGTGCAGCGGCACGTCCACCGGCCCCCGGTAGCGGAACGGCGTCGGCGCGGGCGTCGGCGCGGCCTCGTCGATGAGCCGGATCCGTTCGTCGTGCGCGAACAGGTCGCGCATCAGCCGCAGCTCGAAACACGGGTCGGACAGCACCGCGCGCCGCCCGTCGTCGAGCCGCGACCACGGCCCGACCAGCGTCACCACGACGTCCTGGAGCTTTCCGTCGAGCGCCGCCGCCACCGCCCGCCGCACCACCGACTCGGACGTGTCCGTGACGTCCAGCACGATCTCCACGTACGGCACCAGCCACCGCCGGCCCCGGTCCTTGCGCAGGTCACGGCGGAGCGGGATCCGGTGCGCCAGGTACGGCTCCACCGCCCGCACGGCCCGCTCCCTGTCACGGTGCTGCGCCGGCAGCCCGAGATGCACGGCCTGCGCGGCCTCGTCCGGCACGAACACGACGCCGTGCATCGCGAGGCGGTAGGAGAACTCGGTGTCCTCGCCGCGCACCACGGTCGGGTCGAGCCCGCCCACGGCGTCGAAGACCTCGCGCCGCAGGGCGAACGTGGGCCCGGTGCACACGTGGTACGGATTGCGGCTCTTACGCAGCCCGTCGGTCTTGGCGATCGTCGCCTCGGTCGAGCTGGACACGGCCCCGGCCAGGTCGAACACCTCTCCCAGGCGGCCGGCGGCGAAGACCTGCCGCGCGGTGACCGGCGGCGCGTCCACGAACTTCTTCATCCCGATCGTGACCAGGTAGTCGGTCACGTGGTGCCAGCGCGCCAGCGCCTCGATGTGCTCGCGGCAGGCGACCATGTCGGCGTCGAGCCGCTGGATGATCTCCCCGTCGGCGGCCTTGGCGCCGGTGTTGACGGCGTTGGAGATGCCCCAGCCGTCGCGTACCGGGACGACGCGGGTGTTGACCGGCCGGATCTCCGGCAGCCGGATCGGCGGCGCGCTGCCGTCGTCGACGACCAGGACCTCCATGAGATGGTCCGGGTACGTCTGCGCCGCGAGCGCCGCCAGCGTCAGCTCCAGTTTGTCCTGCCCGCCGTGCGCCGGTATCACCACGCTCACGGACAGACCGGGTGACCAGGCTCCGAGCTCCGGCGGCATTACTGGTGAATAGTCGTTCTGCCTCAAAGCAGGACGCGCGTTCATGGTGACCCCCTGCCGAGGACCTTATCGGGAGATGCTGAGAATTTCCTGAATAGTGGCCCTGTCCAACCGGCCGTCCGTGGCGCTGTCCAGCCATTGGACGCGGCTCCGCGCCGGGCCCGCGCACCCCGTACACTCGGTGCCCAACAGCGCAGGTAGGGGAGTCATCATGGGCAGGTCGTGGCGTGGCCTCATCGAGGAGTACCGAGAGCGTCTTCCGGTCACCACGAAGACGCCCGTGGTCACGCTGCTCGAAGGCGGCACCCCGCTCGTCCCGGCGCACCGCGTCTCGGCCCTGACGGGCTGCGAGGTCTACCTCAAGGTCGAGGGCGCCAACCCGACGGGCAGCTTCAAGGACCGCGGCATGACCATGGCCATCAGCAAGGCGGTCGAAGAGGGGGCCAAGGCGGTCATCTGCGCCTCCACCGGCAACACCTCGGCCTCGGCGGCCGCCTACGCCGTACGCGCGGGGCTGACCTGCGCCGTGCTCGTGCCCAAGGGCAAGATCGCGATGGGCAAGCTGGCCCAGGCGCTGGTCCACGGGGCCACGCTGCTGCAGGTCGAGGGGTCGTTCGACGACTGCCTGGAGATGACGCGCAAGCTGTCGTCCAGCTACCCGATCGCGCTGGTCAACTCGGTCAACCCGTTCCGCCTCCAGGGGCAGAAGACGGCCGCGTTCGAGATCGTCGACGCGCTCGGCGACGCCCCCGACATCCACTGCATCCCGGTGGGCAACGCGGGCAACATCTCGGCGTACTGGATGGGCTACCAGGAGTACGCCGACGACGGGGTCTCGGCCACGCGGCCGCGCATGTTCGGCTTCCAGGCCAGCGGCTCCGCGCCGATCGTCGACGGCGCGCCGGTTTCCCATCCCCACACGATCGCCACCGCGATCCGCATCGGCAACCCCGCGTCCTGGGGCCTCGCCACGGCGGCGCGCGACGAGTCCGGCGGCGTCATCCAGGCGGTGACCGACCGGCAGATCGCGGCCGCGTACAAGCTGCTGGCCCAGGAGGAGGGCGTGTTCGTCGAGCTCGCCTCGGCGGCCAGCGTCGCGGGGCTGCTCCAGGCGCATGCCCAGGGGCTCGTGGAGGCCGGTCGGCGGATCGTCTGCACGGTCACGGGCAACGGCCTGAAGGACCCCGACTGGGCCATCTCGGGCGCCCCCGCGCCGGTCGTCATCCCGATCGACGTGCACGCCGCGGCGGCCGCGCTCAACCTCGCCTGACGGAGAAGGAACCGTTATCGAATGACGACCGTACGTATTCGCGTCCCGGCCACGTCGGCCAATCTGGGGCCCGGCTTCGACGCGCTCGGTCTCGCGCTCGACCTCCACGACGAGGTGGAGGTGACGCTCACGCCGGAGCCCGGCGTACGGATCACCGTGGAGGGCGAGGGCGCGGGCGAGGTCGACCTCGGCGAGGGCCACCTGATCGTCAAGGTGATGCGCAAGGCGTTCACGCGCATGGGCGTGCCGCAGCCGGAAGGCATCACGCTGCGCTGCGTCAACCGCATCCCGCACGCGCGCGGCCTCGGCTCCTCCTCCGCCGCCGTCTGCGCGGGCATACTCGCCGCCCGCGCGCTGAGCGACGCCGACCTGTCCGACGACGAGGTCCTCGCGCTGGCCACGGAGATCGAAGGCCATCCGGACAACGTCGCCCCGTGCCTGGCCGGGGGCCTGACGGTGGCCTGGATCGACCACGCCGGCGCACCACGTATGGTGAAGCTGACTCCCGACGAGAGGGTCCGTCCGGTCGTCGTCATTCCGACGACGCGGCTGGCCACGGAGACCGCGCGGGGGTTGTTGCCGAAGGACGTGCCCCACAAGGACGCCTCCTTCAACGCCGGCAGGGCCGCGTTGCTGATCGCCGCGCTGACCTCGCGGCCGGAGCGAGAGCTGTTGCTCGCCGCCACGGAAGACCGTCTCCACCAGCACTACCGCGCGCCTGCCATGCCTGGGAGCGCACGTCTGGTAGAACGTCTGCGTGCCGTAGGCGTGCCCGCGGTCGTTTCGGGAGCGGGTCCCACGGTTCTTGCGTTTTCATCACCGGATACGCAGGATTTGATCGCGCCAGAAGTGGGTACTGACTGGCACATCCAGCAAATGGACGTCGACCCGGTTGGTGCGAACGTTCAGTTCCCCGAGACACGCTGATGCCTCTTTAGACCTTCAGGGAATAGCCGTGTGCGCTGGTGATGTTAGGCTGGTAGCCGCACCAGATGCCCCCTTGGTGGGTGCGTGCTTGTCAGCCATACATCGCTGCATCATGCTTCACGTCGCGAGGCGTGGGCAGCGCGGCTGTCTCCCCGGAATCCGTTGCCTCCGGTTGGCCCACACCCGGTTGGCCCAACGTGAGGCGGCGACGACGGGGACCTGCGCGTTCGACACACATCGACATCTGGTTGGCGACAGCAATCTGGGGGGTGTCAGCCACGCGCCACGGTCCTGTGGCGGCCTGGACGAACCCCTCCCCAAGAGTGGCGGCCGTCCGCGACAGCCGAAGATCGCAACGTGCACCCCGACCCGGTCTGTCCCGCCGGATCGCAAGCACCTCCGGGACGCCCGGCAGAACAAAACCGGCGCCCGACCCCTGGGAAGGACCTTTTAGTTGAGCGACACCACCGAACTCCTCTCCGACGCATCAGGCGTTCAGCCCGCGTCCGGCGACACCCCCACCCGCGCCGCGGCCAAGCCTCGTGCGCGTCGCTCCGGCACCGGCCTGTCCGCCAAGGTGCTGCCCGAGCTGCAGAAGATGGCCGCCGAGCTGGGCATCAGCGGCACCGGGCGCATGCGGAAGAGCCAGCTCATCGCGGCCATCCAGGAGAAGCAGGGTGGCGTTTCCGGAGACGGCGCTCCGGCGGCACCCGTGGCTGAGGCGGCGCCCGTCGCGGCGGAGGCTGCGCCTCCCGCGGCCGAGCGGCCCACCCGTACCCGCAGGGAACGTTCCCGCACCAAGCCCGTCGAGGAGCCCGCGCCGCAGGCCGCCGAGCCGGTGGCCTTGGCCCCTGAGCCCGTGGCCGCGCCGGCCGAGCCGGTCGTCGAGCAGCAGGCCCAGGTCGTGGACTCCGGTCAGGGCGGCGAGCGCGGCGAGCGCGAGAGCCGTCGCGAGCGGCGCAGCC
>JABFVJ010000444.1 GCA_013362835.1 Nonomuraea sp.
CAGGACCTCGTTCTGGTGCACCACGCGGGCTCCCGCCGCGCGAGCGCGTTCGGCCGTCCTGTCGGTGGAGTTGGAGTCGACGACGACCACCTCGTCGACGAGTGGCACCTTCTCCACGAGGTCACGCCTGATCATGGTGACGATGTCGCCCACCGTGCGCTCCTCGTCGCGCGCGGGCAGGACGACGCTCACCGTGGTGGTGCCCTTGGCCGGCACTAAGGCGTCCGCAGGCCATTCGGCGGCCGTGCTCGAATGCGGGCCACACCACTCCCGGGCCCTGGCCAAGGCTCGCAGATCTGTTTCCATGCAGTCAGCCCCGATCTCATAGGGTCACGACCCCTGCCCGATCTATGCGCCTTTGAACATGTTTGTTTGTTCACGCCGACTCGTGGCATATGTCGGGTTGTGTCCCCAAATACCCATGTCGGCATCATCGGTGCCGGAAATGTCGCCGCTCGCCACGCAGACGTCCTGTCCGGCTTCCCCGATGTGACGATCGCCGGGGTGGCCGACACCGACCTCCAGAGAGCGGAGGCGCTGGCCTCGGCGCACGGCTCCCCCGCCTATGGCAGCCACGCCGACCTGCTCAATGCCGGTGGTCTCGACGCTGTTTACGTCTGTGTCCCGCCTTTCGCGCACGGTAACCCCGAGTACGACGCCTTGTCGTGCAATCTCCCGATATTTGTGGAAAAACCACTTTCGTTGGATCTCAAAACCGCAGAAATGATCGCGGCCGAAATCGAACGGAGACAGCTGCCCTCGGCGGTCGGCCACCACTGGCGTTACCTCGACATCGTCGACCAGGCCAGAGAGCTGCTCGACGGCCGTCCCGTACGCCTCGCGCTCGGCCACTGGCTGGACAAGGTGCCCCCGGTCGGCTGGTGGCTGAACGCGAGCATGTCCGGCGGCCAGATCCTGGAGCAGGCCGTCCACGTCCTGGACCTGGCCCGGCTGCTCGTGGGCGAGGTGTCCATGGTGCACGCGGTGCCCGCCGAGAACACGGTCGACGGCGAGATCGACCGGGCCACGTCCGCGGTGATGCGGTTCGCCGACGGCGCGGCGGGCCTGCTGGCCACCTCGTGCCTGCTGCGGCACAAGCACCGGGTCGGGCTGGAGGTGTGCGCGGACGGCATCGCGCTCGAACTCAGCGAGACCCAGCTGATGATCGACGGCGAGCGGACCGTCCAGGACGGCGGCCGGGCCAAGACCCTCGTGGACCGCACGTTCATCGACGCCGTCCAGGGGAAGGACGCCGACGTACGAGTGCCGTACGGCGAAGCCCTGCGCACCCACCGGCTCGCGGTCGCCCTGGCCCGGTCGGCGGCGGAACGGAGGCCGGTGATGCTCGATGGCTGAAGTACTCAGTATCGAGGCGCCCGGCGAGGTGCGGCTCGTCGAGGAGAAGCTGCCCGACGTGCCCGAAGGCGGATTCATGGTGGCGACGACGCACAGCGGCATCTCGGCGGGCACCGAGCTGACCTACGTCAAGGGCGCCAACCCCTACCTGGGCTCGACCTGGGACCCGGCGCTCGGCCTGTTCCTTCAGGGCACGCCGTCGGTGGAGTACCCGGTGCGCGGCATCGGCTACATGCAGGTGGGCCGGGTGGTGGAGACGCGTACGCGGGCGGTCGCCGAAGGTGCGCTGGTCGCGATGGCGTACGGGCACCGCACGGCGTACGTGGCCGATCCGATGACCGACAGGTTCGTGGTGCTGCCCGGCGACATCGACCCGCTGCTCGGCATCTACGTCGCCCACATGGGCCCGATCTGCGCCAACGGCCTCCTGCACGCGGCCGCCGACCTGCACGGCCCGGCGGTCCAGCACCTGGGCGACGGCGTCCGGGGCCGGCGCGTCGCGGTGGTGGGCGCGGGCGTGGTCGGCCTGCTGACCGCCTCGTTCGCGCTGTCGTGCGGGGCCGCCGAGGTCGTGGTCGTGGACGAGACCCCGGCCCGGCTGGAGGTCGCCGCGGCCCTCGGCGCGGACGTCCTGGCGACCGACGACGACGATGACCCGGCCGTGACGCTGAAGCGGCGCTGGCGCCACGCCCCCAACGACCGCGGCGCCGACCTGGTCTTCCAGTGCCGGGGCCAGCCGAGGGCGCTCGCCCTGGCGCTCAGGCTGCTCCGGCCCCAGGGCACGCTGATCGACCTCGCGTTCTACACCCGGGGCGCCGACGAGGTGCGGCTCGGCGAGGAGTTCCACCACAACGGGCTGACCCTGCGCTGCGCCCAGATCGGCCGGGTGCCGCGCGGCCTCGCGCACGCCTGGGACAGGGAACGCCTCTCGCACGAGACGATCGGCCTGCTCAGGGAGCGCGGCAGGCTGCTACGCGAGCACGTGGTCACCGACGTCGTCGGGTTCGGGCAGGCTCCCGAACTTCTGGCCGATCTCGCGGCCCGACGGCGGCAGACCGTCCAGGCCGTGCTCAGCCACGACGTCGAGGATGAGGGCGGCTGACCAGCTGAAGTCACGGCAGCCGTGACCCCGCAGCGTGAACGGGTTGAAGTACTCGCGGAAACCCGAGTGCGCGACGGCGTGGATCATGCCTTCGGCCAGCAGCCCGGCGAGGTCGGGACGCCGGTCCCTGAGCCCCTGCCAGACGAGCCAGGTGAGGTTGATCCAGCTCGGCCCGCGCCAGTAGCGCGCCGGGTCGAACTCGGCCGTGGCCGGGGCGTGGCTCGGCAGGACGCCGTCCTTGAGGGAGAACCTGTCGAGCGCCGTCACGACGACCGCGTCGGCGATCTCCGGCGGCAGCCCGGGAAGCATGAGCGGCACCAGGCCGGCGGCGCTGCCCGACCGGATCAGGCGGCCGGTGCGCAGGTCGCGGGGGCGGAAGTGGCCGTCCTGGTAGAGGTGCCGGACGATGGCGTCGGTGACGGCGGCGGCCTCGCGCTCGTGCGGCTCGGGGTCGAGGCCGCACGCCCGCGCGATGTCGGCGAGCGCCGACTCGGCCACGCCGTACGCGGTGTTGAACAGCGGGTCCTCGATCTCGAACTCGCCGGCCTCCTGGTAGCCGCTGTCGCGGTAGGCGCGGGCGAGTGAGACGTAGCGCTCGTAGTCGCGGTCGGTGGGCCGCTCGTCGGCGCTGACGGTGTTGAGATCCCTACGTACGAACCCGGTCGAACCCGGCTCGACCGCACGAAGCGGGAGATCCCAGGCCGGGCTGTTGTCCATGCCCGACTCCCAGGGGTGCACGATCGAGATCAGCCCCTCGGCCGAACGCCTGGAGGCGCGCAGGAACTCCTGCTGGGCGACGAGCTTGGGGTAGATCCTGGCCAGGAAGGCCGGGTCGGGGTCGGCCTGGTGCACCTTCCAGGCGGCCAGCGCGTGCACGGGCGGCTGCACGATGCCCGAGGTCGCCGAGCCGGACGGCGCGCGGGCCCCCCAGAACTCGGGCCCCGGGAAGTAGGCTCCCTCCGGCACGACGGGGTTGAACACGATGTGGGGCACCCGGCCGTCGCGCCACTGCGCGCCGAACAGGGAGAGCAGCTCCGACCTCGCCCTCCTGGGCGACCAGCGGGCGTTGCCGATCGCGACGAAGGCGGAGTCCCAGCTCCACTGATGGGGGTACAGCCGACGGGAAGGAACCGTGTAGCTGCCGTCCCAGTTGGCGACCAGGACCCGCACGGCGTCGCGAAGGATCATAGGAATTTCCTGATGAAGGCCGCCGTCTGCGGAAGGACGATCTCCGGCTCGCCCCGCAGGCGGCATTCGAGGGCGAGGTAGCCGTCGAAGCCGACGGCGTCGAGCGTGGCGAGCTGCGCGCCCCAGTCGAGGTGACCGGTGCCGGGCTGGTTGCGGTTGGACTCGCTGATCTGCATGTGCGCGAGGTAGGGGGCGGCCTCGGCCAGCGCGCGGCAGGGGTCGTCCTCCTCGATGTTCATGTGGTACGTGTCGCCGACGATCCTGATCGAGTCCATCGCGCAGTAGGAGACGGCGTCGGCCAGCGTGTTGACCATGTGGTTCTCGTAGCGGTTGAGGGGCTCCAGCATGATCAGCACGCCGTTGCGCGCGGCGTGCTCGCCGAGGATGCCGAGCGCCTCGGCCAGCACCTCGCGGTCCTCCTCGGCGCTGCGCGGCGGCTCGAACGGCGGCAGCCGCAGCGAGAACTGGCCCCAGGAGGCGGGCGTCATGACGCCGATGCCGCCCAGCTCGGCGATCACCGTGAGCTGCGACCTGAGCTGCTGGATGGCGTCCTTGCGCTTGGCCGGGTCGAAGTCGCCGATGAAGTGCGGCATCTCCACGCAGACCGTCGGCATGACGACGCCGTCGGCGAGCGCCCGCTTGAGCTCCGTCAGGCGTCCGGCGAAGTGGAAGTCACCCTTCCCCCGCAGCTCGATGGCGTCGAATCCGGCCTCGACCGCGAACGCGAACTTCTCCTGGAGGCTGCGGCCGGGCAGAAGCTGCTCCTGGGCGGCAAGCTTCACTGTGACTCCTCGAATTGGAAGACGAGCTGGAGCACCTCGGACTGGTGCTTGTCGATCAGGTCGAAGGCCGCGGCGGCGTCGTCGACCGGGACGACGTGGGAGATCAGGTCGGCGACCGGCACCTCGCCCCGGTGCACGAGCTCCATGAACGTGCGCTGGAGGCGTTCGACGTCCCAGCGGTGGGCGAGCCAGGAGGCGACGCCGCCGATCTGGGAGGAGACGAGCTGCACCTGGTTGTGGTGGAACTCCTCGCCCAGCCGCAGCCCGATGCCGTCGCCCTGGTAGAAGCCGGCCGCGACGACCCGGCCGCCCTTGCGCACGGTCCTGATCGCCTCCTGCAGCCCGAGATGGCTGCCGCTGAGCTCGATCGCGGTGTCGGCGCCCTCGATGCGCTTGCGGATGAACTCGGCGACCGAGCCCTCCCGCACGTCGAACGTCTCGGCCGCGCCGTACTGCCTGGCGAGTTCGAGCCGGTCGGGGATGGCGTCGGCGGCGATCACCCGGGCGCCGCTGAGCACGGCCATGCGGGTGGCGAGCAGGCCGATGACCCCCTGGCCGAAGATCGCGATCTGGTCGCCCAGGTGCACGTCGGCGGCGTGGACGGCGTTGAGCGCGATGGCGCCGACGCGGGCGAAGACGCCCGACAGCGGGTCGGCTCCCGGCGGCAGGATGTGGCCGGCCAGCCTCTCGGCCGGGACGACGGCCTCGGCCCGGTGGCCCCAGATGCCCCAGACGAGGCTGCCGACCGGGGGCTCGGCGACATCGGGCGCCGCCTCCACCACCTCGCCGACCTCTTGGTAGCCCCAGCCGGACAGCGGGTAGGCGTGCGTCTGGCCGTCGAGGAAGAGGCGCCGCTCGGTGTCCCACTTACGGGTGAGGTAGGGGTTGGTGCCGCGATAGGCGGTCAGCTCGGTGCCCGCGGAGACTCCCGAGTAGAGAGTCCTGACCCGGACGGAGCCCGGGACGAGGTCGGCGGGCGATTCCAGGCTGACGCTGACACGGCCTGGCTCTTGGAAGGTGATGACGCGCATTCCCCACACTTACGCTTTTTGATCAAACAAAAGTCGAAGATTTAGTGCTTGTTTGCACACCATAGTTGCGCTCGAAACACTCTTAAGTCTACGACTTCCGTTGGTGGCGGCTGATGGAAACCAGGTTTCTGGCAGCGCGCGTTCTGGAAAGAGACCTTACCGACATACCACGCCCTGTCCGGCCACCTGGCACGGGAAGCACCAGAAGTGCCTTCCGCACAGCATACGGATGACCGAAATCACATCAGACCAGATCGTTTCGACGCGCCCACCGGTGATCCGTTTTGGGGAAACTTTCGCGTAGCGCAGACCAAGGTTTTACGGAGAGTGGCCGTCACCCGGGGCGGAAGCACGGAGAGGGTACAGAGCGGTCTCGGCTCGCCTACAGAAGGTGCCTGTCTCTTTTCTGGGGGTAAGGGCGGCATATCCCCAACCAGAGGAGCGTGCCATGCCGAAGAAGGTTACCGCCGTCCTCTCCGTCGTACTGCTGGCCACGGCGACCCTCACGGCGTGCGGCGACGACGGCGGGCAGCAGTCGGGCGCGAACCAGATCACGGTCTGGACCGAGGAGAACCTCGCCGACCGGATGGCCGTGCAGAACCAGATCATCGCGGAGTTCACCAAGAAGACCGGGATCAAGGTGAAGCTGGTCGGCGTCGCCGAGGACCAGTTCAGCCAGACCATGACGGCCGCCGCCGCGGCGGACGACCTGCCCGACGTGATCGGCGCGCTGCCGCTCGCCTCCATCCGCGAGCTGGAGGCCAACGACCTGCTCGACACCGAGACCCCCGGGAAGATCGTGGACCGGCTCGGCCGGGACACCTTCTCGGCGCGCGCGCTGGAGCTGGACAGCTCCGGCGGCAAGCTGCTGGCCGTGCCGAGCGACGGGTGGGCGCAGCTCCTGCTCTACCGCAAGGACCTGTTCGACAAGGCCGGGCTCGCGCCGCCGGACACGTACGAGGCGCTGGAGGCGGCGGCGGCGAAGCTGAACACGGGTGGGGTGGCGGGCATCACGCTGGCCATCGCGCCGAAGGACTCGTTCACGGCGCAGAGTTTCGAGCATGTGGCGCTGGCGGACGGGTGCCAGCTGGTCGACAATTCCGGAAATGTCACGCTAGACAGCCCACAATGTGCGAAAGCTTTCGAGTTCTACGCGAAGCTGGCCAAGGACTACTCGGTCAAGGGCAAGCAGGACGTCGACTCCACCAGGGCCACGTACTTCTCCGGGAAGGCGGCCATGATGATCTGGTCGTCGTTCATCCTCGACGAGCTGGCGGGGCTGCGTAAGGACGCGCTGCCGAGCTGCGCCGAGTGCCGGGACGACCCCGAGTGGCTGGCGAAGAACACCGGCGTGGTCACGGCGCTGAAGGGCCCCGACGGCAGCGCGCCCGCCCAGTACGGCGAGATCGTCTCCTGGGCGGTCGTCCGCGACGCGGCCAAGGACCCGGCGGCCACGTTCGTCGCGTACATGATGAACGAGGGCTACGAGCGCTGGATCGGGATGGCGCCCGAGGGCAAGTTCCCGACGCGCAAGGGCTTCGAGGACAAGTGGAACAAGCTGCCCGCCGGGGTGGACACCAAGAAGCCGCTGTCGGAGATCTACCCGGCCGACGTGCTCGA
>JABFVJ010000117.1 GCA_013362835.1 Nonomuraea sp.
CCTGGGGCGGGGCGGGCGAGGCAGAGGCCCACGGGTCGTCGGCCGGGCCGCCACCGAAGCCGCCGCCACCGCCGCCGCCCTGACGGGTGGTGCGGTTGACCTTGGCGGTGGCGTTGCGCAGGGACGGGCCGACCTCGTCGACCTCGACCTCATAGACCGTGCGCTTCTCGCCTTCCTTGGTCTCGTAAGACCTTTGCTTGAGCCGCCCCTGCACGATGACCCGCATGCCGCGCTGCAGGCTCTCGGCGGCGTTCTCCGCCGCCTGCCGCCACACGTTGCAGGTCAGGAAGAGGCTCTCGCCATCTTTCCACTCGTTGGTCTGGCGATCCATGAACCGCGGAGTGGACGCGATGCGGAATCGAGCCACCGCTTGACCCGTCGGGGTGAAGCGCAGCTCCGGGTCGTCGACAAGATTGCCGACGATGGTGATTACGGTGTCGCCTGCTGCCATGGCTAGCGCTCGCCTTCCTGCACGCCTTCGCTTGGGTTACGGCTCAGAGTACGGGTGTGCTCCGACAAAAAGCCGGAGAACGTCAGTGCACGTCCGGACGCAGGACCTTGGTGCGCAGGATGCCCTCGTTGAGGTTCATCTGCCGGTCGAGCTCCTTGACCGTCGCGGGCTCCGCGGACAGGTCGATGACGGCGTAGATGCCTTCCGACTTCTTGTCGATGTCGTAGGCGAGGCGGCGACGGCCCCAGACGTCGACCTTCTCCACGGTGCCGCCGTCGTTGCGGACCACGGTGAGGAACTGGTCGAGGGACGGCGCCACAGTGCGCTCATCGAGCGAAGGGTCCAGAATGACCATTACTTCGTAACGACGCATGCGGGACTCCAACCTCCTCTGGACTTTTGCGGTCACGACACTCTGCCGTGACAGGAGGACGCTGACGTCAAGCCGCGGCGCCCCATTTCGGCGCCCCGGGGCGATGGATCTCCCATCACAACGCAGCGCTGCCCAGGTTACCAGCCGTGAGTAGGTGGGAAGGCCTGTAGGAAAACAAGGGGGTGGTGGCTGTGCCACACGTGCTTCAGCCCTCCGAAAGGGAGCGGTTCAAGCTCACGCTCAACTCCGACGGGCGCTCGCATCCCGTGGAGAACGGTCTGGCGATCGCCACGCTGGCGCTCGGGCTGATCGCGTTCGTCTGCACGTTCTGGCCCTCCGCCCACATCTTCTCGTCGTGGCTCGGCACGCTCGGTTTCGGCACGGGTCTCTACTCGCAGTACATCTCGGCGACCACGCCGCAGCGGTCGCTCAACATCATCGGCATGGTGGCCTCGTTCGTGGGGGCGGCGCTCGGCATCGCCCACGGCGGTTTCCTGCCCCACCCGTAAGCTCCCCCTTTCACGGCGAACGGCCCCGGCGTAGCGTCGGGGCCGTCGTATATGTGGGTCACCTGCCGATGTGGAGGTCGATCCCGAGCAGGACGAGGAACCAGAGGAACACCGCGAGCAGCGCCTCGGCGACATCCCTGAGCAGTCCGGGGGTGATGTAGTCGTACACCCAGGCCACGTAGATCCCGACGATCACGTAGACCAATAAGATCAGCGCTCGCAGGCGCCAGCGTGTCATATGCGTTCTCCTCGGATAGGGGGTGCCGGGCGACTTCCCCGGTGCGGTGCCGCCAAACGGATAAGCTCCTTGACATGGTGCGTATCGGAGCTCACGTCGATCAGGACGATCCCGCCGCTCACGCCGAACGGGTCGGGGCGGAGGTCGTGCAGTTCTTCCTCGGCGACCCCCAGGGCTATGACAAGCCGGTGCTGCCGGCCAAGCCGGTCGAGGGCGTCGACGTCTACATCCACGCCCCCTATCTGATCAACGTCGCCACCACCAACAACCGCATCAGGATCCCCAGCCGCAAGCTGCTCGAACAGCATCTGAAGGCGGCCGCGGGGCTCGGCGCCAAGGGCCTGATCGTGCACGGCGGCCACGTCAACAAGAGCGACGACCCGCAGGTGGGGTTCGACAACTGGCGCAAGGTGTTCGAGCGCATGGAGTGCCCGATCCCCGTGCTCATCGAGAACACCGCGGGCGGCGGCAACGCGATGGCCCGCAAGCTGGAGCGCATCGCCCGGCTGTGGGACGCGCTCGACGGCTTCGACGTGGGCTTCTGCCTCGACACCTGTCACGCGCACGCGGGCGGCGAGGAGCTGCTCGACCTGGTCGAGCGGGTCAAGGCCATCACCGGCCGCATCGACCTCGTCCACTGCAACGACTCGCGCGACGACTTCGACTCCGGCGCCGACCGGCACGCCAACCTGGGGCAGGGGAAGATCGACCCGGAGCTGATCCTGGCGGTCTGCCGCGCGGCGGGCGCGCCGATCGTGGTGGAGACGCCCGGCGAGGGCCAGGCCGACGACATCGCCTTCCTGCGGAAACACCTCTGAGGGGTAAACACACAGCCTGTGGATAACTTCCCTGGATTACCGAGGCGAAGAAGTGGGTATAGAGGTCAGCCCGCCCAGGCTCCCGTGAGGAAGCGGGCCGTGTTCAGGTACATGAGCGGCCCGCAGATCAGGGCGTAGACGACGAGCACCCACGGCCTCCGCGTCGCCACCTTCGCGATCAGGACCCACAGCGGGAACCACAGCAGCAGCGAGCGCGGGATCGACAGGTAGTACGCCGACGTCATCAGCGCGGCCGCCTGCAACCCGCAGTACACGGCCTCGCTCCACCTGCGCAGGGCGAGCAGCCACACCAGTACGCCCACCGACACCACGGCCCCGGCGATCTCCATCCGGAACGCCACCGCGAAGTCGTCGTTGCCGACGGCCGAGCCCCACGTCGTACGGAACGCCTGCCACGGCCACACGAAGTCGCGCCCCCACCCGGCCTCCTGCGCGTGCTTCCAGGCCAGCCAGTCCCCCGACCGGGTGAAGTGGAAGTACGAGTACGCCAGCAACGGCAGGAACGGCACCGCCAGCCACCCCGCCCGCCGCAGCGCCTCCCTGCTCCTGACGAACTCCACCACCAGCGCGACCGCCAGGAACAACCCGGTGATCCGCATGCAGGAGGCGCCCGCCGCCAGCGCCACGGCCTCCGGCCACCGCCCCAGCCGGGCGCAGAGCCAGGCCGGGATCGCGAAGGCCAGGAAGAGCGACTCGCTGTAGCCCGCCGCCAGGAACACGGCCATCGGGAACAGCAGCAGCGCCAGCACCGCCATCCATCCCGAAGCGCCCTCGACCTCGGCCAGCCTGGCCAGCGCCACCATGGCGACCGCCCCGGCGCCCAGCGAGATCAGCAGCCCGCACGTCTCCCAGTCGGGCACCACGAGATGCAGCGCCCGCAGCGCGACGGGCAGCCCGGGGAAGAACGCGGGCAGCCCGTCGTCGTGCGGTTTGCCCGGTTCCCCGTCGTAGCCGTACTGGGCGATCGTGATGAACAGGCCGGCGTCCCACTGCCGCCATTTGCCGGCGTACTCGGCGAAGGTCACGCCGAGCAGCGTCGAGACCAGCAGCCCGGCCCGCGATCCGAGCCACAGCAGCAGCGCGTCGCGAGTGGCCGAGCGTGTGATCATCGCGCCGTCGGGAGCACGAATCGGTCGGGCGCGTCGTCGAACACCCCGCCGGCCTGGTCGTCGATGCCGGCCTGCCGTACGACGTCCCGCTCAGGACGCAGGATGTCGCGGACGACGAGCACCATCATGATCCCGATGGTGATGACCCGTCCCCAGACGGCCGTGAAGTACGTGTCGTCCCCGATGCCGAGGTCGTTCCTGCTGAGCGGCGCCTGGGCGAGCAGGTAGAGCCAGATCGCGGCGAAGTACCAGATCTCGGCGAGCTGCCAGAGCACCAGCGGCTTCCACCTCGGCCTGGCCAGCACGGCGAACGGCACCAGCCACAGCACGAACTGCGGCGACCACACCTTGTTCGTCATCATGAACGCGGCGAGCGCGAGGAAGCAGATCTGCGCCAGCCGGGGCCGGCGCGGCGCGGCCAGCGCGAGCACGGCGATGCCGAGGCACAGGACGGCCAGGGACGCCATGCCCAGCATGCTGACGTCGGCCTCGCCCAGGATCCCCCAGCCCTTGCGCTGGAAGAACAGCCACGGCGAGCCCCAGTCGATGCCGCGTTCCTGGGAGAAGACGTAGAACCTGCGCCAGCCGTCCCAGGCGAAGAGCATGAAGGGCACGTTCACGACGAGCCAGGCGCCGGCGGCCGACCCCGCCGTCACCAGGAACGGCCGCCAGCGCGCGGTCCGCAGCGTGAGCAGGAACAGCGCGCCGAGGAACATCAGCGGATAGAACTTGGTGGCGATGGCGAGGCCGAGCAGCACGCCCGCGAGCACCTGACGCTTGCGCGCCCAGGCCAGCAGCATGCCCATGGACAACGCGCCCGCCACCAGGTCCCAGTTGATGTACGCGGCCAGGATCACGGCCGGCGAGATCGCGTACCAGAGCGCGTCCCAGCGGCGGGTGGGCCCGGCCACCGCCGCCATCAGCAGGACGCCGACGACGAGGGAGATGCCGAGCAGGATGACCGTGATGTCGTAGAACCTGACCGCCTGGGCGACCTGGTCGAGCTCCAGCTTGCGCGAGATCCAGGCGATGACCTGCATGACCTCGCCGAGCACCACCGGGTATTCGACCTGCTTCTCGAAGGGCACGTCGGCGAAGTACGGGTTCTGCGTCGCCAGCTGCCGGTCGAAGTACAGCGGGTAGATGTCGGTGTAGCAGAAGTTCGTATAAGTCTGGACCTGGTCGTTCCAGCCGCCCGTACGGCACGGCAGGCGCACCACGTACGCGAGGACCGCCCCCAGGGCCGCGATCAGCCCCAGGGGAAGGAACGGCACGGTACGCGCCACCAGCGGGACGCGTACCTCGGTGCTGGTCACCAGTCCTCGTGCCGGGCCGTCACCGGCGAGGGGCCGGAGGGTCTGGGATCGGGCGCCTCGCCGCCACCGCCGCCACCGCCGCTCAGGATGCCGTGGTCGTCGGCCTCGGGGATGCCGGAGTCGCCCGAGTCGTCGGTGACGTCGCCGCCGGTGTCGTCACACGGGGCCACCAGGCAGTCCTGGCCGTCGTCGAAGGGGTTGCCGCCGTCGTCGAACGGGTTCTCCGAGCTCGGGGTGGGCGTCGGCGTCGGGCTCGGCACGATGTTCTCCGGCAGGCCGATGGAGGCCTTCGGCGGGAACTGCTCGATCGGCTTGCCCTCGTGCGCGAGGAGCATGAACCGCCGCCAGGTCGCCGTGGGCGGACCCGCGCCCTCGAACCCGAGCGAGACCTCCCGGGCGCTGCTGTACGGGTTGTCCGGGCCGTACTTCTTGCGCGTCTTGCCCCTGGGCGTGTCCGGGCAGTTGGAGTGAAGGGGCTGGACGATCTTGCCCGTCTTCGTCACGCACTGCTCGCGGTAGAACCCGACCGCCGTGGACAGCTGCGGCGTGTACCCGACGAACCAGGCTTCCTTCTCGTTGTTGTTGGTGCCGGTCTTGCCGGCCGCCGGACGGCTGCCGAGGCCCTGGCCCGCCGCGGTGCCGCTCCGCAGCACCTCCTGCATCGCGGTCGTCGCGTCGGCGGCCACGTCGGCGTCGATCACCTTGTGGGAGATCTTCTGCTCGGGGTAGGCGATCACGCCCTTGCGCTTGACGTCCTGCACCACGTGGTACTTGGTGTACTTGCCGCCGTTGGCGAAGATGGAGTAGCCGGCGGCCTGCTCGACCGGCTTCACCAGCGCGCTGCCGATGGCGAACTGGAAGTGGTGGTCGTCGACGTCCTGCTCCATGCGCTCCTGGTCGAACCCGGCGGCCTCCACGAGGCTCTTCACGTCGTCGAGTTTGTTGGGCAGCTTGAACGCCATCGACACGTAGGCGGTGTTGACCGACTGGGCCGTCGCCTTGATCACGTCGACGGCCTGGCCGACGTTGTGGCTGTTACGGAACCCGCCCTTCTGCTGACCCGGGATGATCTTCGGCACGGTCTCGTTGCCCGGCACGTAGCTCTTGAGCGAGTACCCGGCCTGCAGCCAGGCCGCCAGCACGTACGGCTTGAACGCCGACGCCGCCTGCTTCCTCGCGTCGAAGGGCTCGTTGAAGGGGTCGGTGAGGAAGTTGGAGCCGCCGTAGAAGGCGAGGACGCGGCCGTTCCTCGGGTCGACCGCGGCGAGGCCGGCGTGGAACTCCTTCGACATGGGCTGCATCGTGGTCTCGACCGCCGTCTTGGCGGCCTCCATGAGCTTCTTGTCGAAGGTCGAGACGATCTGGTAGCCGCCGCTCCTGACCGCGTCAGGGGTGAGACCGCGCTGCTTCAGCTCCTCCAGCACCTGCGTGATCATGTAGCCGCGCAGGCCGGCGTACTCGTCCTTGGTGTCGCCCTTGGCGATCTTGGGGAACTTCGCGGTCTGCGGGAGGTTGCCGTACTTCTGCGGCCACTGCTTGGCCATGGCCGCGATGACCGCGTTGTAGCGGTACTTGAGACCGGGGTCGTCGGGCCCCCAGCTCGGGTGCTGGATGCGCGCGGCCAGGTAGGCGCCCTGCTCGGGCGTCAGGTCCTTGGCGTGCACGCCCTTGCCGAAGTAGGCCTCCGCGGCGGCCTCGACGCCGTATGCGAGGCCGAAGTTCACGGTGTTGAGGTAGGTGGCGAGGATCTGGTCCTTGCTCATCGTCTGGTCGAGCTTGACCGCGACGAAGATCTCCTTCACCTTGCGCTTGACCGAGACTTCCTGGCTGAGGCCGTCGAAGTAGCCGCGGGCCATCTGCTGGGTGATCGTCGAGGCGCCCTGGAGCTGCTGGCCGGTCGCGGTCATCCACAACGAGCGGACCATGCCGGGGATCGAGATGCCGGAGTCCTCGTAGAACGTGTCGTTCTCGATGGCGATCGTGGCGTCCTTGACGGTGTCGGCCATCTTGTCGATGGTGATGATCCGCCGCGGGACGCCGAGCTTGGCGATGACGGTCTTGCCGTCGCGGTAGTAGAGCGTGCTCTGCTCGGCCACGGCGCTGGCCTGGGTGGCGTCGGGCACCGTCGTGTTGACGTACGCGATCATGATCATGCCGAACAGGCCGGCCGCCAGCACGACCACGCTGGCCACGACGATCTTCCAGCTCGGCAC
>JABFVJ010000389.1 GCA_013362835.1 Nonomuraea sp.
GGCGGAGGAGGGCGAGGAGCTCTTCGACGTGCGCATGGCGATCGAGGGCCTGGCCGCGCGGCTCGCGGCGCGCAAGCGCACGCCCGAGGCCGCCGCGCGGCTGCGCCGCGTGCTCGACGCCGCCAAGGAGGCCGTGGAGGCCGGGCGCCTGGAGGAGGTGGCCGACCTCAACACCGCCTTCCACCTGGCGGTCGGCGAGGCGGCCGGCAACTCCTACCTCAACCTGATGATGAAGCCGATGTTGCAGCGGGCGCAGTGGGTCTTCAGCCAGACCGCCGCCGCCCGGGGGCCGCACTCGTGGTCGGAGCATCTGAGCCTGTGCGAGGCGATCACGGCGGGTGACGAGGACGAGGCCCAGGCCAGGGCGGTCGCCCACGTCGCCGCCGCGCGACGGTCGTTCCTCGCGGCCGTGGGGCGTACGGCAAAACACCCGAACGATTAGAAAACACTCAGATAACAACCTGGGGTCAGGTAACACGCTTGAAATGTAAGGTCTTGTATACAGTCTCCTAAACGTTCCTTCGGAGGCACCCATGAGACCGTCCCCCAGGCTTCTCGCGGCGCTCGCCGTTCTCCCGGTCGCCCTCGCGGCCTGCGGGGGAGGCGGATCGGGCGGCACGCCCGCCGCCGCCCCCTCGATATCCGACGCCTCGGCCGACAACCGTCCCGTGAAGGGCGGCGGCACGCTGAACGTCGCGCTCAACGCCGACCCCGACGCGCTCGACCCGAGCGTCTCCACCACGCTGGTGGGCCGCGAGGTGTTCGCGAACATGTGCGAGAAGCTCTACGACATCGACTCGTCGGCCACCCTGGTCCCCCAGCTCGCCGCCGCGCTGCCCGAACTCTCGGACGACGGCAAGGAAGTGACCGTCAAGCTGCGGCAGGGCGTGAAGTTCAACGACGGCACGCCGCTCGACGCCGACGCCGTCAAGAAGTCGCTCGACCGGCACCGCACCTGGGAGAAATCCGCGCGTCAGGCCGACCTCGCGGCGGTCTCCAAGGTCACCGTGGTCGATCCGGCGACCGTGCGGCTGACGCTGACGCGGGCGTTCACGCCGCTGACGGCGCAGCTCGCCGACCGCGCCGGCATGATCATGTCACCGAAGGCGCTCGACTCCGCGGGCGACAACTTCGGGGCGAGCCCGGTCTGTGTGGGGCCCTTCAAGTTCGGCGGCCGCACCTCCGGCAGCCAGATCGTGCTGGAGCGCGCGCCCGACTACTACGACGCGGCCAAGGTCAAGCTCGACAAGCTCGTATACAAAATCATCGTCGACCCCAACGTACGGGCCGCGAACCTGAAGTCGGGCGACGTGCAGGTCGCCGACCAGCTCGCCACCACGACCGTGAAGGGCGTACAGGCCGACCCCAACCTGAAGGTGGTCGCCGGCGGCGGACTCGGCTACTACGGCATCACGATCAACACGGGCAACGCCAACGGCTCGACCGAGAAGCCCGGCACGGTGAACACGGCGCTGGCCAAGAGCCCGCAGCTGCGCGAGGCGTTCGACCTGGCGCTGGACCGCGAGGTGATCAACAAGACCGTGTACAACGGCCTGTACGAGGTCGACTGCTTCCCCGTGCCGCTCGGCAGCCCGTTCCGGGCCCAGGACCTGAGCTGCCCGGGGCGCGACCTCGCCAAGGCCAAGCAGCTCGTGCAGGCGAGCGGGGTCCCGACCCCGGTCCCGGTCACGCTGACCAGCCCCAACGACGCCACGAACCAGCGCCTCGCCCAGGTCATCCAGCAGATGACCAAGGAGGCCGGGTTCGACGTCAAGGTGCAGACCGCCGAGTTCGTCAGCACCCTGGAACAGGGCAAGTCCGGCAAGTTCGACGTGCTGCTGAACGGCTGGTCGGGCCGCGTGGACCTGGACGGCAACCTCACGAACCTCATCACCAGCCGCGGCAGCAACAACTACAGCGGCATGTCCGACCCCGGCATCGACGACCCGATCCAGCAGGCCGCCGCCGAGACCGACCTGACCAAGCGGGCCGAGCTGTACGCGAGCGCCATGAAGAAGGCCGCCGAGGTCCGCGGCGTGCTGTACCTGTACCACAACAAGTACTACCTGGGCATGAGCAAGAACGTCGCCGGGGTCCAGTACTTCAAGGACGGCCTGCCGCGCTTCGTGACCGCCGGGTTCACCGCGTAATGCACTGGTTCATCCTCCGGCGTTGCGGGTCAGCGGTGATCGTGCTGTTCCTGGCCAGCATCCTGATCTTCCTGGGCATCCGGGCGCTGCCCGGCGACCCGGCCGTCGTCATGGCGGGCCAGGAGGCCTCGCCCGCCGTGGTGGCCGCGATCAGGCACGAGTTCGGCCTGGACAAGCCGCTGCCCGCCCAGTACGTGGACTACGTCACCCAGACGGTCACCGGCAACCTCGGCCGCTCGACCCAGGACCAGCTCCCGGTGATCGACATCATCGCCGAACGCCTGCCGGTGACGCTGGAGCTGTCGGCCCTCGCCATGCTGGTCGCGATCGTCGTCGGCGTGGGGGCGGGCATCGTGGCGGCGGTCCGGCGCGGGCGGCTTGCCGACTACCTGGCCACCGGCTTCGGCCTGGCCGGGCTGTCGGTGCCGCACTTCTGGCTCGGCCTGCTCGGCATCCTGCTGTTCGCGGTGACCTGGCGGGTGCTGCCCGCCTCCGGCTACGTGCCCTTCACCCAGGACCCCGGCGCGAACCTGCAACGCATGCTCCTTCCCGCGCTCGTCCTCGGCACCGGCTTCGCGGCGATCCTCATGCGGCAGACCCGCTCGGCGATGCTCGGCGCGCTGTCGGCCGACTACGTCAGGACCGCCAGGTCCAAGGGGCTGTCCGAGGTCAAGGTCGTGGGCGCGCACGCGCTGCGCAACAGCCTGACGACCGTGGTGACCGTGCTCGGCCTGCAGCTCGGGGCGCTGATCAGCGGGGCCGTGGTGACCGAGCAGATCTTCGTGATCCCGGGGTTCGGCAAGCTCACCGTGGACGCGGTGCTGACCAGGAACTACCCGGTCATCCAGGCCGTCGTGCTGATCACGGTGATCGGGTACGTGCTGGTCAACCTGCTGGTCGACATCGCCTACGCGTACCTCAACCCGAGGATCAGGCTGTCGGGAGGCCGGCATGGCTGACTCGCGTACCGAACGCAGGCGCAGGTTGTGGCGGCGGTTCCGGCGGCGTCCGATGCCGATGGCCGGGCTGGTGCTGGTGGTCGCGTTCCTGCTGCTGGCCCTGCTCGGGCCGCTGCTGACCGGCGACCCGGCCGCCCAGGACTACGAGGCCACGCTGGCCCCGCCGTCGGGCGCGCATCTGATGGGCACCGACGACCTGGGCCGCGACGCCTTCGCCAGGATCGCGCACGGCGCGATGGTCTCGTTGCAGGCCGGGGTGCTGTCCACGCTGCTGGCGATGGTCGTGGGCATCCCGATCGGGCTGGTCGCCGGGTTCTACCGGCGCTGGCTGGACCCGATCGTGATGCGGCTGGTCGACGTGACGCTGGCCTTCCCGTTCCTGGTGTTCGCGGTGGGCCTGGCGGCGATCATCGGGCCGTCGCTGAAGGGCGTGGTGCTGGCGCTGGGCTTCGCGCAGCTGCCCGCCGTCATCCGGATCACCCGCGGCGAGGTGCTGGCGGTCAGGGAGATGGACTACGTGGACGCGGCCATCGCCGACGGCGCGGGCGACGGCCACCTCATCTTCCGCTACGTGCTGCCGAACTGCATGAGCCCGCTGATCGTGCAGGCCACGGTGGCGATCCCGGGGGCGATCATCGGCGAGTCCACGCTGTCGTTCCTCGGCCTCGGGGTGCAGCCGCCGACGCCGTCGTGGGGCGTGATGCTGACGACCGCGCAGCAGTACCTGAGCGACGCGCCGTGGCTGGCGATCTGGCCCGGCCTGATGATCGCGCTGGCCACGCTCGGCTTCAACCTGCTCGGCGACGGCCTGCGTGACGTCCTGGACCCGAGGAGCGCCCGATGAGCCTGCTGGAGATCACGAACCTGACCGTCGACTTCGACACCGAGGACGGTCTCGTCCAGGCGGTCCGCGACATCTCACTGACCCTGGACGAAGGGGAGATCCTGGCGCTGTGCGGGGAGTCCGGCTGCGGCAAGTCGGTCACCGCGATGTCGGTGCCGAGGCTGCTGCCGCCGGAGACGACCAGGCTGTCGGGCTCGGTCAGGCTGGACGGCCGCGAGCTCACCACGCTCCCCGAGCCGGAGCTGCGGCGCGTACGCGGCAAGGACGTCTCGGTCGTCTTCCAGGAGCCGATGACCTCGCTGAACCCGTCGTTCACCGTCGGCTACCAGATCGCCGAGGTGCTGCGCAGGCACGAACGGCTCTCCCGCGCTGCGGCCGCGAAACGGGCCGTCGAGCTGCTCGAACTGGTCGGCATCCCGGCTCCCGCGCGGCGCGTGAAGGAGTACCCGCACCAGCTCTCCGGCGGCATGCGGCAGCGCGTGATGATCGCCATCGCCGTGGCCTGCTCGCCCCGGGTGCTGATCGCCGACGAGCCGACGACGGCACTCGACGTGACGATCCAGGCCGGGGTGCTCGACGTGTTCAGGGACCTGCGCGACCGGCTCGGCACCGCGATCGTCCTGATCACGCACGACCTCGGCGTCGTGGCCGACATCGCCGACCGGGCCGTCGTCATGTACGCCGGCCGCGCCGTCGAGCAGGCCCCGGTGAGCGAGCTGTTCGCCAACCCGCGGCATCCGTACACGCTGGGGTTGATGAAGGCGCTGCCGTCGGCGGCGGTGAACGGGCGCCTCGCCGAGATCCCCGGCATGGTGCCCTCGCCGCTGACCGACCCGCGCGAGTGCGCCTTCCAGGCGCGCTGCCCGCGCGCCCAGGCCGACTGCCGTCTCGACCGCCCCGAGCTCGTCCGCCAGGCCCCCGACCATCTGGCGGCCTGCTTCCACCCGGGAGGCCCGTCGTGATCCTGCGCATCGACAACCTGGTCAAGCACTACGGCCAGGTCAGGGCCGTGGACGGCCTGTCGCTGGAGATCGGCCAGGGCGAGGTGCTCGGCCTGGTCGGCGAGTCCGGCAGCGGCAAGTCCACGGTCGGCAAGTGCGTGCTGCGCCTGACCGAGCCCACCGCCGGCGCGATCGAGCTGGACGGCCGCGACATCACCCACCTGTCGCGGCGGGCCATGCGCCCGCTGCGCAGGGACGTGCACATGGTCTTCCAGGACCCCTACTCCTCGCTCAACCCGCGCTTCACGATCGAGCAGATCGTCGGCGAGCCGCTGCGCCGGCACAAGGTGGCGGGCGTGCGCGAGCGGGTGCCCGCGATGCTGGAGCGCGTCGGGCTGCGCGCGGAGATGCGCTCGCGCTTCCCGCACGAGCTGTCCGGCGGGCAGCGGCAGCGGGTGGGGCTGGCCAGGGCGCTGATCCTGGAGCCGAAGCTGGTCGTGGCCGACGAGCCGGTGTCGGCGCTGGACGTGTCGGTGCAGGCGTCGGTGCTGAACCTGATCACCGATCTGCAGCGGGACATGGGGTTCTCGTGCCTGTTCATCACGCACGACCTGTCGGTGGTGGAGTTCCTGGCCGACCGGATCGCCGTCATGTACCTGGGCAAGGTCGTCGAGACCGGGCCGACGGCGGAGATCTTCGCCGGGCCGCGGCATCCGTACGCGCAGGCGCTGTTGTCGGCGGCGCCGGTCGCCGATCCGGTGCGGCAGCGGGAGCGGCGCAGGATCGTGCTCGGCGGTGACGTGCCGAGCCCGGTCGATCCGCCCGCCGGGTGCCGGTTCCACACGCGGTGTCCGCTGGCGTTCGACCGGTGCCGGGTGGAGGAGCCCGTACTGACCGACCCCAGGGGGAACGGCCATCCGGCCGCCTGCCATCTTGTGACGGCGGACCGTGTCCCCGACGCGTCCGCGACTCGATAAGAGGAGAGATCGTTTGTTCACCACCAGGCCCGAGCTGAAGGGCGACTTCGGCATGGTCGCCAGCACCCACTGGCTGGCCTCGGCCACCGGCATGGGCGTGCTGGAGCGCGGCGGCAACGCCTTCGACGCGGCGGTGGCCGCCGGGTTCGTGCTGCAGGTCGCCGAGCCGCACCTGAACGGCCCCGGCGGCGAGGTTCCGATCCTGCTGTGGAGCGAGGCCGAGCAGAAGGTGTCGACCGTGTGCGGGCAGGGCGTCGCGCCCGCCGCCGCCACGATCGAGCGTTTCGCCGAGCTCGGGCTCGACGTCGTTCCCGGCACGGGCCTGCTGGCCGCGACCGTGCCGGGCGCGTTCGGCGGGTGGATGCTGCTGCTGGAGCGCTGGGGGACGTGGTCGCTCGGCGACGTGCTGGCCCCGGCGATCCACTACGCCGAGCACGGTGTGCCGGTGCTCGACCGGATCGCCGCCACGATCGGGACGGTCGAGGAGCTGTTCACCCGCGACTGGCCCACGTCGGCCGCCACGTGGCTGCCGGACGGCCGGGTGCCCGCGCCGGGGTCGAAGCTCGCCAACCCGGTGCTCGCCGCGACCTACCGCAGGCTGGTCGCCGAGGCCGAGGCCGCGTCGAGCACCCGCGAGGGGCAGCTCGCCGCCGCCAGGAGGGCCTGGTACGAGGGTTTCGTCGCCGAGGCCGTCGCCGAGTTCAGCGCGAAGACGGCCTGGCGGGACAGCTCGGGCGAGGTGCACGGCGGCCTGCTCACCGGCGACGACCTGGCCCGCTGGACGGCGACGGTGGAGGAGCCGGCGAGCTTCGACTACCGCGGGCACACCGTGTACAAGACGGGCCCGTGGGGACAGGGGCCGGTGTTCCTGCAGCAGCTCGCGTTGTTGTCCGGCTTCGACCTGGACGCCATGGGCCACCTGAGCGCGGACTACGTGCACACGGTGACGGAGGCGGCGAAACTCGCCTTCGCCGACCGCGAAGCCTGGTACGGCGACGTGGACGTGCCCATGTCCGACCTGCTGGGCGAGGCGTACAACGCGGAGCGGCGGCGGTTGATCGGCACGGAGGCGAGCCTGGAGCTGCGGCCGGGCGCGCCCGGCGGGCGGGAGCCGCGGCTGCCGGCGTTCCCCGAGCCCGGCACGGC
>JABFVJ010000463.1 GCA_013362835.1 Nonomuraea sp.
ACGGTGAAGCGGGGAGAGCGTCAGGCGTCCTCGCGGTCCGGGACGCCCGCCCGGCCGTCGTGCTCGGTGCCCGGCACGGTGGCGGGCTTGGCGTCGCGTTCCTCGGCCCACCCGCGGATCACGTCGTGGTCGGTCCCCTGGTGGTGGTGCCGGTCCCCCACTCGCTACCCGGGCTTGCAAGCGATCTGTTCCACCGCTCTTAAAGGGGCTCGCAAGGAATCCCCTTCACCTTTTGATTATGCGACGCTTAATCAAAGTCATTGCACCCGTGATCGCCGCACTGGCCGCCGCCACCGGTCTCGCCGCCCCGGCGCACGCCACGACTCCCGGCGGGCTCAACGCCTTTTACGCCCAGCGCCTGACCTGGTCAGGGTGCGGCAGCGGATATCAGTGCGCGAAATTATCGGTCCCACTGGACTATACGAAGCCCGGCGGCAGGCGGATCAAGATCGCCATGGTCCGGCTGCCCGCGACGGGAAAGAAGATCGGCTCGATCGTGCTGAACTTCGGCGGCCCCGGCGGCTCCGGCGTCGACACGTTGAAGGCGGACAAGAACGTCATGTCCGCCGCCCTGCGCCGGCACTTCGACCTGGTGAGCTTCGATCCCCGCGGCGTCGGCGCCTCCGCCCCCGTACGCTGCCTGACCCCCCTCGGTCTTGACGCCTTCTTCGCCGCCGACCCCACCCCCGACAACGCCGCCGAGATCAAGCGGGCCAAGGCGTGGGCGAAGATCTTCGCCCAGGGCTGCGCGCGCAACTCGGGCAGGCAGCTCCTCGCGCACGTCGGCACCGGCGAGGTCGCCAGGGACATGGACGTCATGCGCGCCACCCTGGGCGAGGCCCGCCTGACCTACTTCGGCTTCTCCTACGGCACCTACCTCGGCGCCCGGTACGCCGACCTGTTCCCCACGCGGATCCGCGCCATGGTCCTCGACGGCGCCGAGGACCCGAACCAGACGCTCGCCGAGTTCGGCGCCGCGCAGGCGCGCGGGTTCCAGGTGGCCAGGGAGTCGTTCCTGCGCGACTGCTTCAGGGCCAAGGACTGCCCGTTCGCCAGGCACACCGTCACCGCCGCGATGAAGCGGCTGGAGACGCTCTACAAGCGGGCCGACCGCGCGCCGCTGCGCAACGACGGCGACAGCAGGCAGGTCAACGAGGCGATCCTGCGGTCCGGCGTGAACCAGGCCATGTACGCCAAGGCGAGCTGGCCCTACCTGCGCCAGGCGCTCGCCCTCGCCTTCAAGGGCGACGGCACCGCGATGCTCGCCCTCGCCGACGTCAACCACGGACGCCGCCCCGACGGCACGTACGACAACAGCAACGAGGCCCTCGCGGCCGTCAACTGCCTGGACCATCCCGAGCAGCGCTGCGCGTACTGGCCGGTCAAGGGCAAGCGGTTCACCAGGAAGGTGCGGGCCCACGGGTCGCCGCCGATCGTGGTCGTGGGCACCACCCGCGACCCGGCCACGCCGTACGAGCTGGCCAGGCGGCTGGCCGGGCAGCTGGAGAACGGCGTGCTGCTCACCCACGACGGCGACGGGCACACGGCGTACAAGGCGAGCTCGTCCTGCCTGGACCGGATGATCGACCGGTACGTGATCACCGCCCGCGCCCCGCGCCCCGGCGCCTGCGCCAAGGTGTGACGGCGGCACCGGTCCCTCACCCGATCATGGGCGGGTGAGGGACTGGTGACGTTCGGGTCAATCCTGGCCGTGCCTGCGTGGCGGCGGCGGCCGGGCGGGAGAGATTGGGCGGACGTAGCCGGAAATTCCCGCCCGAGGAGCCCATGGAGTCGCTGCTGATCCTGCACGCGCTCGCGGCGGTCTGCGCTCCCTGGCTGGCCAGGCGCATGGGACGGGCCTCCCTTCTCGTGCTGGCCGTGGCTCCCGCCGCCGGTTTCGTCTGCACGATCTGGCCGGCCGCGCTGCCGGAGCGGGCGGTCACCACGTGGGCGCCCGCGCTCGGGCTCGAACTGTCCTTCCGCGCCGACCCGCTGGGCGTGCTGATGACGGCGCTGGTCACCGGGGTGGGCGTGCTCGTCCTGGTCTACAGCTCCCGCTACTTCCCGGCCGGCGACGACGGGCTCGGCCGCTACGGCGGCGCGATGAGCGCCTTCGCCGGGTCGATGCTGGGCCTGGTCACGGCCGACAACCTGCTCCTGCTGTACGTGTTCTGGGAGCTGACGACCGTCTTCTCGTACCTGCTGATCGGGTCGGACCCGGAGAGCCGGGCGAGCAGGCAGGCGGCGATGAAGGCGCTGGTGATCACCACGTTCGGCGGGCTGGCGATGCTGGCCGGGTTCGTGGTGATCGGGCAGGCGGCGGGCACCTACCGCATCTCGGAGATCGTCGCCCGGCCGCCGCACCCCGGCGCGCTGTGGGCCGGGCTGGTGCTGGTCCTGGCCGGGGCGCTGGCGAAGTCGGCCATCTTCCCGTTCAGCACGTGGCTGCCCGCCGCGATGGCGGCGCCGACGCCGGTGTCGGCGTACCTGCACGCGGCGGCGATGGTCAAGGCCGGGGTGTACCTGGTGGCCAGGCTCGGGCCGGCGTTCGGGGACGTGCCGGTGTGGCGGGCCGTGGCGGTGCCGCTCGGGGTGCTCACGATGCTGCTCGGCGGGTGGCGGGCGCTGCGCGAGACGGATCTGAAGCGGCTGCTCGCCTACGGCACGGTCAGCCAGCTCGGCCTCCTGATCACGCTGTTCGGCTCGGGGAACGGCGGCTCGGCGCTGGCCGGGACCGGCCAGTTGCTGGCGCACGGGCTGTTCAAGGCCGCGTTGTTCCTCGTCGTGGGCATCGTCGACCACGCGGCGGGCACCCGCGAGCTGCGGGAGCTGAGCGGGGTCGGCCGGTCGATGCCGTGGGTGTGCGCGGCCGCGGTCCTCGCGGGGGCGTCGATGGCGGGGGTGCCGCCGTTCGCCGGGTTCGTCGGCAAGGAGGCGGCGCTGGAGTCGCTGCTGGGGGCGCCGGTCGTGCTGGCGGCGGTGGTGGTGGCGTCGGCGCTGACGATGGCGTACACGCTGCGGTTCCTGTGGGGGGCCTTCGCCGCCAAGCCGGGCGTACCGGCGACGCCGACGCATCCGACGGCGGCGGCCATGTTCGCGCCCGCCGCGCTGCTGTCGGCGTTCGGTCTCGTCCTCGCGCCCTTCGCCCCCTGGTACGACCGCGTCATGTCCGGCTACACCCGCACCTTCCGCGACCCCGGCCACGCGACGCACCTGGCGCTGTGGAGCGGCCTGTCGCTCCCGCTGCTGCTGTCGGCGGCGGCGCTGGCGGGCGGCGTGCTGCTGTTCCTGGTCAGGGAGCCGGTGGCCAGGGCGGGCGCGGCGCTGCACGTGCTGGACTCGGCCCAGATCTTCTGGAGCCTGGTCCGCCGCCTCGACCGCTTCGCCATCCAGCTCACCGGCTTCATCCAGCGCGGCTCGCTGCCCGACTACCTGGTGCTCACCCTGGCCGCCACGACCGGCGTCGGCCTGTTCGCCCTCCTGTACGGCGGCCTGCCCCACCTGGACGTGCCCGTCGTCGCCTGGCAGCGGGTCGAGCAGCCCGTACTGGCGGTCCTGATCACCGCGGCGGCGGCGCTGGCGCTGTTCGCGCGGGCCTACATCCTGCTCGCCGTGGTCATCGGTCTCATCGGTTACGGCACCGCGCTGCTGTTCCTCGCGCACGGCTCGCCCGACCTGGCGCTGACCCAGTTCCTCGCCGAGACGCTGAGCCTGGTGGTGTTCGCGCTGGTGCTGCGGCGGCTGCCGGTGGTCCCGGTCAGGGCCAGGCTGTCGTACCGGTTCAGGCTCGGGCTCGGGCTGGCCGTGGGCGTGGTGGTGACCGGGGCGGGCATGCTGGCCATGAGCGCGCGCGGCACGTGGGCCGTCGGGTCGCTGATGCCCGCCGCGGCGCGCGAGGCGGGGGCGCGCAACATCGTCAGCGCGATCATCCTCGACATCCGCGCCTGGGACACGCTGGGCGAGAGCACCGTGCTCGTCGTCCTGACGCTGGGCGTGACGAGCCTGGTGTTCCTGCGGCGCAGGACGTACGCGATCGCGCGGGACGACGGCGAGCGGGCGCCCGCCGAGCGCACCCACTGGCTCGCCGCGACGCTGCCGCGCGGGCAGCGGGCCGTGGCCTTCGAGGTGGCGGCCAGGCTGACGTTCCACACGGTGCTCGTGCTCTCGGTGTTCCTGCTGTTCATCGGGCACAGCGGCGTCGGCGGCGGGTTCGCGGGCGGCATCGTGGCCGGGCTCGCCATCACCGTCCGCTACCTGGCGGGCGGCAGGTACGAGCTGGCCGCGGCGGTCCCCGTGCACGCGGGCGTGCTGATGGGCGCCGGCCTGACGCTGTCGGCCGGGACGGCGCTGGCCGGGCTGCTGTTCGGCCGGGCCGCGCTGGACATGCTGGCCACGGACGTGTCCGTCCCGCTGGTCGGGCACCTGCACGTGTCCACGGGCCTGCTGTTCGACCTCGGCGTGTACGTCTCGGTCACCGGCATGGTCCAGGACGTGCTGCGCGGCCTCGGCGCCGAGCTGGACCGGCAGATCGACGCCGGGGAGAACCGATGACGATCACCGTGCTGCCGTTCCTGTGCTGCTGCGTGATGATCACGACCGGCGTGACGCTGCTGCTCGAACGCAGCCTGGTCCGGATCCTGGCCGGGGTCATCGTGCTCGGCAACGGCGTCAACCTGCTGATCGTGACCGCCGGGGGCGACCCGGGCGGCCCGCCCATCCTCGGCCTCACGCCGGCATCGGACATGGCCGACCCGCTGCCGCAGGCGATGGTGCTCACCGCCATCGTGATCACGCTGGGCGTCACGGCGTTCGTGCTGGCCATGGTGCACCGGTCGTGGCAGCTCACCGGCAGCGACGAGGTGCAGGACGACACCGAGGACCGGCACGTACGGCTGCGCGCCAGGCGCGGCGAGCTGAGCCACGCCGTACGCGCCCGGCAGGACGACTACCGGCGGCTGGTCGCCGAGCAGCGGGCCGAGCTCACCCGGCTGGAGGCCGAGCAGGCCGAGCGGGAGCGGCTGCAGGAGGCCGACCTGGAACGGCGCATCGCCCGCGTGCACACCGAGCTGGGGCAGTGGATGCAGGACCGGATGGCCGAGGGGCTGTCGGAGGAGGACCTGCAGCGGGGCTTCGAGGAGGCCGGCCTCCGGCAGGAGGCGTCGGCCAGGGACAACGTCGAGCGCATCGAGGAGCTGCGGCGCGAGCACGCGCGCCGGCGGACCGAGCAGTCGGTCAGGGAGAAGGAGCTGCGGCAGCGGATCAAGTCCAGGCAGCGCGACGCGCGCAGGCAGATGCGCTCGGCCATCCGCGAGGAGCGCGAGCGCCAGGCGCTCGCGCACGACCCCGAGCTGGAGGGCGACGACTAGTGGGCGGCCTGGTCGAGGTGCCGGGGCTGGTGTGCGTGCCGGTGCTGCTGCCGCTGCTCGCGGCGGGGGTGAAGCTGGCGATCGGCGGGCGGCTGCGGCACCTGCAGTCCGTGATCAGCATCACCACGATGTGCGTCTCGCTGGCGGTGTCGCTGCTGCTGCTCACGCACGTGGACGCGAACGGGCCGCTGGTGACCGAGCTCGGCGGCTGGGGTTCGCCGGTCGGGATCTGCCTGGTGGCCGACCGGCTCTCCACGCTGGTGCTGGCGGTGTCGTCGGCGGTGACGCTCTGCGTGATGGTGTACTCGGTCGCCAACGCCTACGACGAGCAGGAGCACGACGCGCCGATGGCGATCTTCCATCCGGCGTTCCTGGTGATGGTGGCGGGCGTGGCCGACGCGTTCCTGTCCGGTGACCTGTTCAACCTGTTCGTGGCGTTCGAGATGCTGCTGAGCGGCTCGTACGTGCTGCTCACCTTCGGCGGGACCGAGTCCAGGATGCGGGCGGGGGCGACGTACACGCTGATGGCGCTGGCGTCGTCGATGTTGTTCCTGATCGCGCTGGCGGTCACCTACGGCGCGACGGGCACGCTGTCGATGGCGCAGCTCTCCGAGCGCTTCGCCACGCTGCCCGAGCTGGTCAAGCTGCTGGTCGAGCTGACGCTGCTGCTGGCGTTCGCGATCAAGGCGGCGATCTTCCCCGTGTCGGCGTGGCTGCCGGACTCCTACCCGACCGCGCCCGCCCCGGCCACGGCCGTCTTCGCCGGGCTGCTCACGAAGGTCGGCGTGTACTCGATCATCCGGCTGGAGGCGCTGCTGTTCCCCGGCGGGCCGGTGTCGACGCTGCTGATGTGGGTGGCGCTGGCCACGATGCTGGCCGGCGTGCTCGGCGCGGTGGCGCAGACCGACATCAAGCGCATGTTGTCCTTCACGCTGGTCAGCCACATCGGCTACATGGTGTTCGGGGTGGCGCTGTCGACGGTCGCCGGGCTGGCGGGCGCGGTGTTCTACATCATCCACCACATCACCGTGCAGACGAGCCTGTTCCTGGTGACCGGGCTGATCGAGCGGCGTACCGGCACCACGTCGGTGAACCGGCTCGGCGGGCTGATGAAGACCGCTCCGGCGCTCGCCGTGCTGTTCTTCGTGCCCGCGATGAACCTGTCGGGCATCCCGCCGATGTCGGGCTTCCTGGGCAAGTTGCTGCTGGTGCAGGCGGGCCTGTCCGCCGGCGGCCCCGAGGCGCTGGTGCTGGTCGCGGGGAGCCTGGCCACGAGCCTGCTCACGCTGTACGCCATCGCCAAGACGTGGGGCAAGGCGTTCTGGCGGGGGCCGCGCGAGGAGCGGACCGGCCAGGTGATCGAGAGCGAGGAGTCGACGGGTGAGGAGCCGGTGGTGACGACGGCCGCGGTGCCGCCCGTGCTGCTGGGGGCGACGGCGGCGCTGGTCGCGCTCGGGCTGTCGTTCACGGTGCTGGCCGGGCCGCTGGCGGCGCTGACGCAGCGGGTGGCCGCGGAGCTGAGCGACCGCGAGACGTACATCTCGGCGGTGCTGGGGAGGCAGCGGTGAACGCGCGGCTGCTCTCGCCGCGGTTGTTCGGGCGGCGGGTGCCGCTGCCGCTGGTGGTGTGGCTGGCGGTGGTGTGGGTG
>JABFVJ010000474.1 GCA_013362835.1 Nonomuraea sp.
GGGCACCTGATCACCGAGCACGGGCAGGGGGCCGAGCCGTATCCCGCCGGTGAGCCGTCGCCGCCCGCGCGGCGGCGCCGGGTCAAGGTGTGGCTCGCGCTGGCCGCCGCCGTCGTCATGCTCGCGGTCGCCGTCCTCGCGGCCCTGGCGAACGGCTGGTCGCCGCTGGCGCTCAGGCAGGAGGTCGAACCGACCCCCACGGCGGGCGAGAAGTCCCCGAAGCCGCCCACGTACTCGTCGGTCGTCGACAAGGTCGCACAGACCGGGAAGATCGTGATCGGGGTGAAGGGCGACCTGCCGGGCGTCGGGCTGCAGAACGGCGGCGAGTTCGACGGGTTCGACGTCGAGGTGGCCAGGCTCGTGGCCGCCGCGCTCGGGGCCGAGGAAACCACGTTCACCCGGGTCAGCAGGAGCGACAGGGCGGGCGCGCTGGCCGAGGGGCGGGTCGACCTCGTCGTCGCCACGTACTCGGTGGACAAGAGCGAGACCGAGTTCGCCGGCCCCTACTACGTGGCCCACCACGACGTGCTGGTCCGCGCGGGCGCGGGCATCGAGTCGCTCGACGACCTGAAGGGCAAGAAGATCTGCGCGCCCGACAGCCCTTCGGTCGGCGAGGTGCAGGGCAAGGTGAAGGTCGAGCCCGTGACGGCCAGTGACTACGCCGAGTGCATGGACATGCTGGAGAAGGGCGAGGTCGACGCCGTGCCCGGCGACGACCTCATCCTCGCCGGGTTCGCCAGCCGGGAGAACCTGCGTTACAAGGTGCTCGGCGCCAAGCTGAACAACGAGCGCTACGCCGTCGGCATCAGGAACGGCGACGCGAAGACCTGCAACGCGATCAAGGGCGTCATCGCCGACCTCTATCGCAAGGGCACCATCAAGCAACTCCTGACCAGGCGTTTCGCCAAGGTCGATTTCACACCCGAGTTGAAGGTGCCCGCGATGGAACCCTGCGGATGACGAGCGGGTAACATCCGAAGGTCCAACGATTCCATCCTGCGAGTTAGGGGAAGGCCATGGCCACGCCCGTCAAGGTAACCGTCACCGGGGCCGCCGGTCAGATCGGCTACGCACTGCTGTTCCGCATCGCGTCGGGGCAGCTGCTCGGCGCTGACGTCCCGGTCAAGCTGAGCCTGCTGGAGATCCCCCAGGCGGTGAAGGCGGCCGAGGGCACCGCCATGGAGCTCGACGACTGCGCGTTCCCGCTGCTGTCGGGCATCGAGATCACCGACGACCCCAACGTCGCCTTCAACGGCGCCAACGTCGCCCTGCTGGTCGGCGCGATGCCGCGCAAGGCCGGCATGGAGCGCGGCGACCTGCTCGGCGCCAACGGCGGCATCTTCGGCCCCCAGGGCAAGGCGATCAACGACAACGCCGCCGACGACATCAAGGTCCTGGTCGTGGGCAACCCGGCCAACACCAACGCGCTCATCGCCCAGCAGCACGCGCCCGACGTCCCGGCCGAGCGCTTCACCGCGATGACCCGCCTCGACCACAACCGCGCGCTGTCGCAGCTCGCCGCCAAGCTCCAGGTCCCGGTCACCGAGGTCAAGAAGATGACCATCTGGGGCAACCACTCCGCCACCCAGTACCCCGACCTGTTCCACGCCGAGGTCGGCGGCAAGATCGCGGCCGAGCAGGTCGACGGCGAGTGGCTGCGCGAGACGTTCATCCCGACGGTGGCCAAGCGCGGCGCCGCCATCATCGAGGCCCGTGGCGCCTCCTCGGCCGCCTCGGCCGCCAACGCCGCCGTCGACCACGTCTACGACTGGGTCAACGGCAGCGACTGGACCTCGGCGGCCGTCGTCTCCGACGGCTCCTACGGCGTCCCGGAGGGGCTCATCTCGTCCTTCCCGGTGCGCGCGGCCGGTGGCAGGTTCGAGATCATCCAGGGCCTGGAGATCGACTCCTTCTCCCGCGAGCGCATCGACGCCAGCGTGCGCGAGCTGACCGAGGAGCGCGACGCGGTCCGCGAGCTCGGCCTGATCTGACCGCGAGAGCGACGGACGCGCGTCCTCGACGAGCCGAGGGCGCGCGTTCCGCATGTGGTCAGGCGGGCTGGGCCGTACGCGGGTCCGGGTCGGCGACGCGGGTGCGTTCGGCCCAGCGGGTGACCGGGGGCACGGCGAGCCCGGCCGCGAGGAAGAGCACGCCGAACAGCAGCCAGCCCGGCAGCCCCCACCCGACGATGACCGTGGTCATGACCGCCGGGACGACGATGTTGGACACCTGCTGGCCCATCCCGTACAGGCCCTGGTACTGGCCGAGGGCGTGCGCGGGCGCGAGCTCGTACGACAGCCCCCACGACCCGGCGGCCTGCAGCAGCTCCCCGAAGACGTGCAGCAGCGCGCCGCCGAGGAGGGCGACGACCGCCACCCAGGCCGGCTGCCCGGCGGCCAGGGCCAGCAGCACGCACGCGAGCAGCAGGAACACGCCCGACCGGCGCTGGGCGCGGGCGGCGCCCAAGGCGTCGTCGGTGCCCCGGCTGAGCCGCACCTGCAGGAGCGTGACGGTGACGGTGTTGACCATGGCGACCACCGCCACCGTCCACGTGGGGGCCGACGTACGGCCCGCGACCCAGAGCGGGATGGCGATGGTGAGCAGCCCGTTCTGCATGAACAGCACCGCGTTGAGCAGCGCGAGCACCGCGTACGGACGGTCGCGCAGCACGATCCAGACCGGCCCGCCCGACGTCCGCGCGACCGGCTCGACCCGCGGCACCCGGAACGACAGCGCCGCGCTCGCGAGATAGCAGGCCGAGCAGCCGAAGATCATCGCCAGGTACACCGGCCGGCTGTCGAAGTGCAGCGCGGCCCCGGCGCCGAGGCCGCCGAGCGACCAGCCGACGTTGGTGACCGCCCGCAGGTACGCCCGCACCCGCACCCGGTCGGGACCCGGCACCGCGCCCCCGACCAGCGCGGCTCGCGCGGTGCCCTCCGCCGCCTCGCTGAACGTCACCAGACTGGCCACCACGACGAACCCGGCGAACCCCGACACCACCGAGTACACCGCGACCAGCACCCCACCCGCGGCGGAGAAGGCGATCTGCACCCCGCGCGGCCCCACCAGGTCGGCCAGCCGCCCGGCGGGCAGCCCGGCGGCGAGCCCGACGGCCGCGGCGATCGTCATCCCCAGCCCGATCTCCCCGTCGGACAGCCCCACGGACAGCTTGAAGAACAGCACGCTCACCGTGATGAACAGGCCGCGGCCGATGGAACGCAGGAGCGTGGCGTACGTGAGCGCGCGGACGGGCCCACTCTCAGGGAGGAGTGACACGGCGAAAGGGTACTGGTCACCCGATATTTACGTTTTGTCCACCCCGGCGCAGGACGCCGGCGGGACGGCGGGCGCCGGCGAGGAGGTCGCGAAGAGCACGCCCGCGGCCGCCGTGAGACTGCCGGCCATGATGAGGACGCCGAAGAGCACCTTCGTGACCCTTGGTGAAAAGCTCCTCACATTTGGGTATCACAGCACATTATCGCCGTCCGTATTAGCTGTTTCCAGGAAGTGCCGCCCAAGCGTCGGAAACGATGTCCCGCAGCGCCGCCCGCTCGGCCTTCCACCCCAGCTCGCGCTGGATCTTGGCGGACGAGGCCACCAGCACGGCCGGATCGCCCGCACGGCGCTCCCCGACGACGGCCGGGATCTCGTGACCGGTGACCTCGCGGCAGACGGAGATCACCTCCTGCACGGAGAACCCGGTGCCGCTGCCCAGGTTGTAGATCTTGTGCTCGCCCTCCGCGACCGCCTCCAGCGCCAGCAGGTGCGCCCGCGCCAGGTCGCCGACGTGCACGTAGTCGCGCACGCAGGTGCCGTCGGCGGTGGGGTAGTCGGTGCCGAACACGCTCACCGAGTCGCGCTCGCCCGTGGCGACCTTGAGCACGTTCGGGATGAGGTGGGTCTCGACGGCGTGCCGCTCGCGGAAGCGGCCGTAGGCGCCGGCCACGTTGAAGTAGCGCAGGCTCACCGCGCCGAGGCCGCGCACGCCCGCGTAGGCGCTGAGCGCCGTGTCCACGGCCAGCTTCGAGGCGCCGTAGGGGTTGGTCGGGCGCGTCGGGTCGCTCTCCTCGATCGGGGAGCGCTCGGGCTCGCCGTACGTGGCCGCCGTGGAGGAGAAGACGATCCTGCGTACGCCCTGGTCGCGCATGGCGTCGAGGAGGGCCAGGGTGCCGCCCAGGTTGTTCGCCCAGTAGAGCCCCGGCTGCCGCACCGACTCGCCCACCAGCGACTTGGCCGCGAAGTGCAGCACCGCGTCCACGCCGTCGAGCGCGTCGTGCGCCTCGGTGATCGAGCCGCGCACGAAACGCGCCCCCTCGGGCACCGCGTCCTCGTGCCCCGTGGACAGGTCGTCGAGCACGGTCACGTCGTGTCCCGCCTCGACGAGCTGCGCTGCCACGACACTGCCGACATATCCGGCACCACCGGTCACCAACAGCCTCATGTGCACTCCTGTTTATATATGTTTGATTTTGTACGGCTTGCCGTTCAGCATACGCGGGAAACCCGCCGAGTACGCTGCCAACCACCATGTTTGACACCGTCGGGGCGAACATCGCCCTGGTCCTGCTCTTCATCCTGGTCGGCGGGTTCTTCGCCGCCGCCGAGATCGCGATGGTCTCCCTCCGCGAGAGCCAGGTCCGCAAACTCGCCCAGCGCGGCCGCCGTGGCGAGCGGGTGGCCAAGCTCGCCCGCGACCCCAACCGGTTCCTGTCGGCCGTCCAGATCGGCGTGACCGTGGCCACGATGCTCTCGGCCGCGTTCGGCGCCGACCGGCTCGGCATGGAGCTCGTCCCGCTGCTCGAACGCTGGCGGGTGCCGCACGCCGTCGCCCCCGTGCTCGCGCTGGTGCTGGTGACGCTGGCCATCTCGTACGTCTCCCTGGTCCTCGGCGAGCTGGCCCCCAAGCGGCTGGCCCTGCAACGGGCCGAGGGCCTGTCGCTGTTCGTCGCCCCCTTCCTCGACCGGATCGCCTCCCTGTCGCGCCCGATCATCTGGATGCTCTCGAAGTCCACCGACCTGGTGGTGCGGCTGCTCGGCGGCAACCCCCAGGCCGACAGGGAGGAGGTCACCACCGAGGAGCTGCGCGACATGGTCGTCGGGCACGCCGAACTCACCGCCGACGAGCGCAAGCTCATCGCCGAGGTGTTCGCCGCCGGCAAACGCCAGCTCCGCGAGGTCATGCTGCCCCGCACCGAGGTCGAGTTCATGGACGCCGACACGCCGCTCGCCGAGGCCGCGAACCTGGCCGCCGCGCTCCCGCACTCCCGCTTCCCCGTCTACCGCGAGTCATACGATGAGATCATCGGTTTCGTCCACGTACGCGACCTGCTCGACCCCGAGCTGATCGGCCGTACCGAGCCCATCAGCGTGGTCGTCCCGATCCGGCCCGCCAAGTTCGTGCCCGCCTCCAAGCGCCTGCTGAGCACCCTGAACGAGCTGCGCGACGAGGGCCAGCACCTCGCCATCGTGGTCGACGAGTACGGCGGCACCGCCGGCATCGTCACCATGGAAGACCTCGTCGAGGAGCTGATCGGCGACATCAGGGACGAGTACGACGTCGAGGAGGACACCGTGGTCCTGCCCGCCGGCGAGATCGAGATCGACGGCCTGACGAACCTCAACGACTTCGCCACCGAGACCGGCGTCCGCCTCCCCGACGGCCCGTACGAGACGCTGGCCGGGTTCGTGATGGCCATGCTGGGGCACGTCCCGGCGGTCGGCGAGCGGGTGGAGATCGCGGGCTTCGAGCTGTCGGTCACCGAGCTCGACGGACGCCGGATCGCGCGGGTGAGGGTGAAACGCCGGGCGCACGTCGAGTCGCCGCCCGAGCAGGATTCCTGACACAATTGCCTGCTATGGCCAGACCTCGTGTTCTCTCCGGCATCCAGCCCACGGCGGACTCCTTCCACCTGGGCAACTACCTGGGTGCGGTTCGTCAGTGGGTCACGATGCAGGAGACCCACGACGCGTTCTACTGCGTGGTCGACCTCCACGCGATCACCGTGCCGACGGAGGCCGCCGCCCTGCGCAGGCGCAGCCGCGTGGCCGCCGCGCAGCTCTTCGCCGCCGGGCTCGACGCCGAGCGCTCGACCGTCTTCGTGCAGTCGCACGTGCGCGAGCACACCGAGCTCGCCTGGATCCTCAACTGCCTCACCGGCATGGGCGAAGCCGCGAGGATGACGCAGTTCAAGGACAAGTCGGCCAAGTTCGGAGAGAGCGCGGCCAGCGTCGGGCTGTTCACCTACCCGATCCTCCAGGCCGCCGACATCCTGCTCTACCAGGCCAACGCCGTGCCGGTGGGCGCCGACCAGAAGCAGCACCTGGAGCTCACCCGCGACCTCGGCCAGCGCTTCAACCACCGCTACGGCGACACGTTCACGCTGCCCGACCCGTACATCCTCAAGGAGGTCGAGAAGATCACCGACCTCCAGGACCCGACGGCGAAGATGTCGAAGTCCTCCTCCAGCCCCGCGGGCATCCTCGACGTGCTGGAGCAGCCGGGGCCGCTGCGCAAGAAGGTCATGCGCGCGGTGACCGACACGGGGTCGGAGGTCCTGTTCGACGAGGAGAACAAGCCGGGCATCTCCAACCTGCTGCGCATCCAGTCGGCGCTGACCGGCACCCCCATCCCCGAGCTCGTCGCCCGCTACGAGGGGCAGGGCTACGGCACGTTCAAGAAGGACGTGGCGGAGGCGGTCGTCGAGGCGTTCACGCCGATCAGGGAGCGCACGGAGAAGCTGCTCGCCGACGAGGCCGAGCTCGACCGGCTGCTGTCCGTCGGGGCCGAGCGCGCGTCGGCGGTGGCCAGGAAGACGATGGCCGAGGTCCGCGACCGCGTCGGCTTCCTGCCCAAGCTCTAGCCGTCCGCTCCGGCCGTCCGCTCCGGCCGTACGTGGACGGGGCCCGCACTCGGACGGGCCCCACCTCGGCTCAGGCCGGCGTCCGGTCGAGCGGCCGCACCCGCAGGCGGGCCCGCAGCGCCGCCAGACTCCGCCCGGTGAGCCGGGTGTCGCCGGAAACGGCCGTCCAGCCCGATCGTCCCCGGCTGAACGCCCATCCGGGGAACTCCCGCATGGCCTGCTCAAGCAGGCGTTCCATGACGACATCAGCACTCGGCGCTCTGGTCATGAACGCACCGTGCCATGGTCGTGCCTCAGCGTGACGAACCGAGGCGAAAGAACTCCGCGTTCGGTCGAGGCGAACTCAGAGTTCGCTACAGGTGGATGTTGTGGCGTTCGGCGAGGAAGCGCACCTCCGGCGCCCACGACGGCCTGGCGCGGCGCACCAGCGAGCGGACCATCTCCCGCAGCAGCAGCTTGTGGTCGAGCTCCTCGGGGCTCTCGCGCTCGATCCGCAGCAGGTAGACCAGGCTCGCCGCGTCGTCGCCGAGGTCCTCGCAGGCGCGGGCCACATGGCACAGGTGCGTGGTGCGCCGCTCGATGGACGGGGTCCTGCGCAGGTCGATGTCGTCGGCGAGCTGCAGGACGGCCTCGGGACGGCCGGTGTCGTTCTCGATGCTGGCCATGTGGATGGCCACGTTCGTGGGGCCGAAGAAGGCCAGGTCGTAGGCGTCGGACCGGTCGTCCACGCGTTCGGCGAGCCGGGCGGCCGGGCCGCGTACGGTCTCCCTGGCCTCGTCGTCGTCGCCCGCGCGGGCGGCGCTGATGGCGGCGAGCAGGTGGAGCGCGCCGAGCGCCTTGATGTGGCGGTCGTCGCCGCCCGCGACGTGGGGTTCGAGGATCTCGATGCCGCGCTGGGCGACGTCGTGGGCGATCTGGTGCATGTCGTCGGAGAGCATCGACTGCCCGAGGTTCCAGTGGGCCCAGGCGAGCATCAGCGGGTCGGCGGACTCCTCGGCGTAACGCAGGGCGCGGTCGGCGGCGAGGTGGGCGAGATCGACCCGTTGAAGGTGCTTGAGCACGCCCCTGGCCAGCATGTACGCGTCGGTCGCCGCACGGTAGGCGGCCCGCGAGCGCTCGGCCACCAGGGTCTCGGCGTCGGAGATCAGCCCCGGCAGCGCCGCCATCAGGATCGAGTAGCGGCGCGGCGAGGTGAACCAGGCGCCGCGCGCCGCCGCGACCCGCTCCGACAGCTGCTCGGCGTCGGGGGGTTCGAGGTCGGGCGCGGTGCGGCAGGCGAACAGGGCCCGCTCGATGTCGCTGATCTGCGGTCTGCTCGGCTCGTGGGAGTCGCGCGGGGTCTCGCCGAGCAGCACGGCCGTGCGTACGCCGAGGACCTTGGCGATCTCGCGGAGAAGGGGCAGTGAGGGGGTGCGTTTGCCGTGTTCGATCAGTTCGATGTGGCGGGTGGTGCAGCCGGACTGGGTCGCCAGCGCGGTCGTGCTCATGCCCCTTCGTTCGCGCTGGAGTCTGACCATCTGCCCGGTGCTGATTTCGGTCATGGGCGTGACGCCTCCTGGCTTGGTCCCAACACCCACAGGCTAGGGTGCCGCGACCCCGCCTGCCATGCGTTCCCCCCGGTCAGGCGGTACGTCGGCAAGCTCCCACGCTTCGGCTTTCACTCCTCTTTGCCCTCTTTTGGGACGGTCTAGCGGAACCGGCGGCGGCCGGCGAACGCCAGCACCTCGCGGAGCGCGTCGGCCGCCGCCCGTACGCTCTCCTCGGGCACCCCGGCCAGCACCTCCTCGTGCGCGCGCCCCGACACTTCGAGCGCCGCCGAGGCCGTGCGCATGCCCTCGGGCGTGAGCTGCACCCACCGGCTGCGCGCGTCGCCCGCGTTGGCCTCGCGCTCCACGTAGCCCGCCGCCGTCAGCCGCTGCAACACGTTGCTGGTGCCGCCGGAGGTCAGCAGCAGCGCCTTGGACAGCTCGCTCGGCTTCATCCGGTGCGGCGGCGCCGTACGCGCGAGCGCGGCCAGCACGTCGAACTCGGCGTAGGTCAGCCCCAGCTCGGCCAGCTCAGCCTTGATCGTCTGCTCGAAGAGCAGGTGCAGCCGGGACGTGCGCTTGCTGAGCTCCAGGCCGGCGATGAGCGACGACGACAGCCCGGACTCCTCCCAGCGCGGGACCATCGCATCGATCTCATCCGGTTTCACCTCACCGAGGATACTCAGAGTCAGATTGCTTTTCGAAAAGCTTCTCATTAAGCTTTCCGGCATGACAACTCTGCTGATCAAGAACGGCACCGTCATCGACACCGAGCCGCAGCCCGTGGTGCTCGGCCGGGCCGACGTACGCGTCGAGGACGGCGTGATCGCCGAAGTGGGCCCCGGCCTGCCCGACGTGCCGGGCGCCGAGGTGATCGACGCGACCGGGCGGATCGTGCTGCCCGGGTTCGTCGACACCCACCGGCACACCTGGCAGGCGGGCATCAGGGCGGTCGCCCCCGACGTCACCTTCGACGGCTACCTGCGCCGCGTACTCAACGAGCTGGCCCCCGCCTACGGCCCCGCCGACGTGCACGCCGGAAACCTCGCGGGCGCCCTGGAATGCCTCGACACCGGCGTCACCACGCTGCTCGACTGGTCCCACGTCCAGTTCTCGCCCGCCCACACCGAGGCCGCCGTGCGCGCGCTGCGCGAGTCCGGCATCAGGGCCGTCTTCGGCTACTGCCACGGCGGCGACCCGGCCGCGCTCGTCCGCGAGGGCCGCCGCGTCCACGACGAGCACTTCGGGACGGGCGGCGGCCTGGTCACCATGGTCGTGGCCGCGCTCGGGCCGGAGATCGTGGACGAGGAGCACGCGCTGGCCGAATGGCGCCTGGCCCGCGAGCTCGACCTGCCGGTCACCGCCCACATGGGCGGCCACGGCCCGGAGAGCGCCGAGCGCGGGCTCGCGTTCCTGGAGGCGCACGGGCTGCTCGGCCCCCGCACCACGTACGTGCACGCCAACCACTACACCGACGAGGCGTTCAAGCGCGTCGCGGGCAGCGGGGGCAGCGTGTCGGTCTCGCCGGTCGACGAGATGACGCTCGGGATCGGTTACCCGGTCTCCGGGCGGGCCAGGGCGGCGGGGATCGCGACCGGGCTCGGCATCGACACCGTGACGTGCGCGCCGGGTGACATGTTCAGCCTGATGCGGGCGGCCTACCTGCTGGAGCGCGGCAGGCCGGGCGGCGCCGGGACGGGGTTCACCACGCGCGACGTGCTGCGGATGGCCACGATCGAGGGGGCCGAGGTGGTGGGGCTCGGCGACGTCGTCGGGTCGCTGCGGCCGGGCAAGCAGGCCGACGTGGTGCTGCTGCGTACCGACACGCTCGGCATGGCGGCGGCGCACGACCCGATCGGCGCCGTCGTGCTGAACGCGGACCCAAGCGCGGTGGAAACAGTGCTGGTCGGAGGGCGTGTCGTCAAGCGAGCTGGGCAGATGATCCACCATGACCTGGCGGCGGTCCTCGCGTCGCTGACAGAATCGGCCGGCACTGTGACGAGGTGATCATCACCTCCGGGCCGGAGGCGTAGGGGCGTGATGGCGAGTCTGACCGAGCGGATCGAGTCGGCGAAGCACTGGGGCAGGGTGACGCTCGACCACTGGCGGGTGCGCCGGCTCTGGATCGACCACCTGGTCAGGGCCGTACGCCGCTACCAGCTCCAGTACGGCGACCGGCTGGCGGGCTCGGTCACCTACTTCGCCTTCCTGTCCTTCTTCCCGCTGCTCGCCCTCGGCTACGCGGTGCTCGGCTACACCCTCGACGCCAGCAGCGCCACCAGGACGGCCCTGGAGGCCGCCATCGTCGAGCGGCTGCCCGGCATCGGGACCGACCTGAACCTGGAGCAGATCGCGAGCGCCAGGACCACCGCCGGGATCATCGGCCTGCTCGGCCTCCTCTACGCCGGCCTCGGCGCCATGGACGCCCTGCGCTCGGCGCTGCGCGAGATGTCGATGACCACGGTCCCGCCGCCGAACTACTTCCTCGGCAAGCTGCGCGACCTGATCTCGGTCGTCCTGCTCGGGGCCACGCTGATCTCGTCCGTGCTGATCTCGGGTGCCGCGACGACGCTCACGGACAAGGCCCTCGACGCCGTCTTCGGCGACGAGTCGATGCTCAGCACGGTGGGATTCCGGATCTTCGTGGTGGTCGCGAGCCTCGTGGCCGACTGGCTGCTGTTCGTGATCCTGCTCGGCTGGGTGGCCAAGCCCGCCGAGCCGTTCACGGCCATCCTCAGGGGCGCGCTGCTCGGCGCGATCGGGTTCGGGCTGCTCAAGCAGGTGGCGAGCCTGCTGCTCAGCACCACGCTCGGCAACCCGGTCTACGGCACGTTCGCCGCCATCGTCGGGCTGCTGGTCTGGATGAACTTCTCCGCCAGGCTCGTGCTGTTCTCGGCGGCGTGGACGTCGACCATCGGGCTCTGCCCGCCGCCGTCCCCGTCGCCGATCCCGTCGAACGGCATCCCGCTGGAGGTGCCGGCGGCCGAGCCGCCCCCGCCCTCGGGCCCCGAGTGCAAGGGCGCGACCCCGCCTCCGACGTCAGAGCCGTGACCTGCCGCGCTTGCGGCGGATGCCGTAGCCGAGCCAGAGCAGGCCGAACAGCAGCCCGCCGCCGATCACCACCGACCCGACCGTACGGCTGGTGTCGGTCTGCTTCGAGGCCGCCGTGTCCAGCAGCGGCGGCTGGGCGGCGGGCGTCACCTTCGACAGCGGCGCCGAGCCCACCGGCGCGGCCTGCGGCTCGGGGACCGGGTCGACGAGTTGCCCGACCGGTGTGACCTTGCCCCTGACCGAGAAGCCCCAGTCGAGCAGCTTGGCCACCTCGTCCCAGAAGTAGCCCTCGTGCCGCATGATCGTGACGATGACCGTGTGGCCGCCCCGGGTGGCCGCGCCGACGAAGCTGCCCTGCGCCTTCGAGGTCCAGCCGTTCTTGACGCCGATCATGCCCTGGTAGCGCCAGAGCAGCTTGTTGTGGTTGCTGATCTCGTAGTAGTTCTTGGGCGCCGGACACTTGGCGGTCTTTGTACTGATATATCGCCGGAAATCGGGGTTGGCGAGGCCGGCCCGCGCGATCAGCGCCAGGTCGTACGCCGAGCTGCTCTGCCCCGGCTTGTCCAGCCCGCTCGGCGTCTTCGCCACCGTGTCGTAGGCCTGCAACCGCTTGGCTTCGGCGTTCATGTCGCGCATGGTCTGCGGCACGCCGCCGTTCGTCTCGGCGAGCGCCATGGCCGCGTCGTTGCCCGAGGACATCATCAGCGCCCTGAACAGGTCGTCCACCTTGTACGTCATCTTCGGCGTCAGCCCGACCGCCGTGCCCTCCTGGTTGCAGGCGTTCTGGCTCGGCCGGACCTTGCGGTTCCTGTCGAGCTTCGGCAGGAGCGTGAGGGCGGTGAGCGTCTTCAGGGTGCTCGCGGGCAGGTAGCGCCCGTGCGCGTCCTTGGCGGCCAGCACCTGCCCCGTCTCCACGTCCGCGATGACGTACGAAGTAGCCTTGCTCTTGGGCGGCGCCTTGACGCCCTCGGGAAGCACCAATCCACGGCTCCCCAGCGCGTCACCGCCTACCGGTGTCGTCGGTGCGGCGGTGGCGGTCCCGCTCGTGAGCGTGACCGCGGCGAGAAGTGCCGTAATCGGCACAAATTTCGTCCACATGGCGGTCTCAGCGTAGCTCCGTGTGAATGCCCATGTGGCGACACATTCCCGGGTGATCCGCCTTCGATACTGGAGAGATGACCATGTCACCAAAGATCGCCGGATTCCTCGTCATCCTCGGCGTGTTCATGATCGTGGAGTGGATCAACCTGGGGTTTAACTTGGCCGACGGGCATCCGACCGGCTTCTATGTCGTGCACGGCATCCTGATCGTGGTCAACGTGATCCTCGGTCTGGTGCTCGCCGGCATCGGCTGGCGCGGCCTGCGGCAGGCGGGCGTCAGGCGCCGCAGAGCAGGCGCCGAGTGAGCGCGTGCAGCTCGTCGGCCTCCTCACGCGTGTTCCCGATCGTGGTGAAGCCCAGCTTCCCGTGCTCGGGGATCGCGCCGAGCAGGTGGAAGACGTTCCCGGTACGCCGCTCGGCGTCGAAGCCGATGCCGAGCCGCGTGGCCGTGCGCATCACCTCTCCTGGCGAGCGGCCGCGCAGGCAGGACGAGGCGCAGTTGTCGGTCGCGGTGTAGAACTTCGGCTGGTCCCCGCACATGAGCAGGCCGGTGTCCGGGTCGTACGTCGCCCCCGTCGTCAGCACCACGGCCCCGTACGGGTGCGTGGTGCCGCCGATCCTGAGGTTGATCTCGCACAGCAGCGCGGCGTACCCGGCGTCGGCCTTGAGGGCGAAGAAGTCCATGCCGAACAGCCCGACCACGCCGCGCCCCGCGAGCACGCCGGCGATCCGCGCCGCCGACTCGCCCACCTCGCGCCGGTACTCCGGGGCCGCGGGGAACGTGCAGCCCTGGTAGACGTCGCTGTTGGCGCCGCCGAGCACCTGGTCGTGGGTGGCGAGCACCTGGGCCTCGCCGCCCGGGGTGATTCGGGCCAGGGCGCTCGGGTAGTAGAGCGGGCGATGCTCGATGAACTCCTCCACCACCCCGCCGCGCTCCCGGATCTTGGCCGTGAAGCTGGTCCAGGTCTCGCCGGCCGCCGAAAATCTGGTGAGCGAGCGGTCGCTCTTGCTGACGATGACGTTCCCGAGCCCCGAGTAGCCGTCGTTGAGCTTGACGATCACCCGCTCGCCCGGCAGCGAGTCGATGGCCTCCTCGATCTCCACGACGCTTCTGATGTCGGCGAAGCCGCGGGCCATCGGCACCCCGGCCTCGTGGCCGACCTCGCGCGCGCCGCTCTTGGAGCCGTAGTAGGCGAGCGAGGTCGCGGGGCCGTAGAGGGGAACGTTCAGTGACGCGGCGAGCTCCTCCTCGGTCTCGCTGAGGACGAACGGCACCAGCCAGGCGTCGTCGGAACCGATGGCCGACCGTATCCGCTCCACGACGTCCGGGCGGCGCAGCAGGGTCCTGGTGAGCGGCTGCGACCAGGGCTCATCGAGGCTGATGAGCTGCAGGCGCTTGGCGGCGTCCTCCGGGTCGGGAAGGAAGCCGAGGTAGTACTCGACGATGTCGGGGTCGATCGGCGCGGAGGAGAGGTAGACCACCTTGACGCCGGGCTCGCGGAGCGTCAGGAGCAGGAAGAGCAGGCGCTCCTCGTACGATCTGGCCGCGGTGATGCGGCGCAGCTCGTCCTGCGGAAGGGAGAGCGAGGGCACGACCACCAGGGTCCCCTCGCTCGGCTCGAAGATGCTCAACCCGGCATACTTCTCCCCGAACGGGATATTAGTGATCATATTGCGAGTGAAACACGCATTCTTCCCAAATGCAGCCATCGCTGAAGTGTCATGACCATGACAGAAGGTGACAGGATTCGAAATCGCGGAGCACGTTTGGAAGTGGCGACATCGGGTCACCATCTAATGATCCCTTGTGACTATTTCCGGATCAGGTGGACGTGCGCGGAACGTGACCACCTGCGGTTACGGACATGCCGTCGGGCAACTTTTGGTGCATCTGTCGGCGGGTGGTCGTACGGGAGCGATAAAGTCGGAACATCGCCATCGGGCTCACGGCCGACCGCCGTGCACCCGCTCTGCTGCGACCGATAACGCGAACCCGCGCTGACGATCTCGCACCCCGAAACCTCCGGGCGTGGCATGTGATTCGCCGAGCGGCCTCCTCGATCGGGTGGCCGCCGCGGGATGGACGAATATGGAGAGCGTGATGAGCCGGCGTCGATTTCTCGGACGCCCGGCTCGGACGAGATGGATGGTGACCTATGCGGGGACGTGAGCTGCGGGGGGAACTCGACGCGTTCCTGGCGGAGACCGAACAGGATCTGGTGGCGTTCCGTCGCGACCTCCACATGCACCCTGAGCTGGCCTTCGCCGAATTCCGCACGACCCAGCGCATCGCCGACCGGCTCACCGCCGCCGGGCTCGCCCCGACGGTGCTGCCGCGCGGCACCGGCCTCCTGTGCGACGTCGGCAACGGCGACGGTCCCACCGTGGCGCTGCGCGCCGACATCGACGCGCTGCCGCTCCAGGACGAGAAGGACGCGCCCTACCGCTCGATCGTCCCCGGCGCCTGCCATGCCTGCGGCCACGACGTGCACACCGCCGTCCTGCTCGGCACCTCGATCTTCCTGGCCCAGCAGGCCGCCGCCGGGCTGCTGCCGGGCCGGGTGCGCCTGATCTTCCAGCCCGCCGAGGAGCTGCCGGGCGGCGCGCTCGACGTCATGGCCAACGGCGGCCTCAACGGCGTCGACCGCATCTTCGGGCTCCACTGCGACCCGCGCGTCGACGTCGGCCAGCTCGGGCTCAGGTCCGGCCCGATCACCTCCGCCTGCGACCGGATCACCATCAGGGTCTCCGGCCCCGGCGGCCACACCGCCCGTCCCCACCTGACGGCCGACCTGGTCTTCGCGCTGGCCAAGATCCTCACCGAGCTGCCCGCCGGGCTCTCCCGCCGGGTCGACCCGCGCTCCTCGCTCAGCCTCGTCTGGGGCCGCGTCGAGGCGGGCTCGGCGGCCAACGCCATCCCCGACGAGGGCATCGCCGAAGGCACGATCCGCTGCCTCGACGAGGACGCCTGGCACGCCGCGCCCGACCTGATCAAGACCCTCCTGGAGTCCGTCGCCGCCGCCTACGGCGTCGAGGCCGTGATGGAGTACACGCGCGGGGTGCCGCCCGTCGTCAACGACGAGGTCAGCGTCGAGATGCTGGCCGAGGCGGCCGAGCGGGCCCTCGGCGCGGGCGCCGTGGTGCCGACCCAGCAGTCGCTCGGCGGCGAGGACTTCGCCTGGTACCTCGAGTCGATCCCCGGCGCGTTCGCCCGGCTCGGCACGCGTTCGCCCGACGGGGTGACGTACGACATCCACCAGGGCACGTTCGACGTCGACGAGAAGGCGATCGCGATGGGCGTGCGGGTGATGGCGACCACGGCGCTGACCGCGCTGTGGGACGTCGGCCCGCTCGACTCGATGAGCACCGCCCTCGCCTGACCGGCCACCCGACGGCCCGCCGCGTCGCGCGGCGGGCCGTCGGCGGGTCAGGCGAGCCGGCCGAACACCACCGGCAGCCGCAGCGACGAGTGCCCCGGCGACACGGTGATCCGGGTGCCCGCCGGGTAGCGCAGCGTGTAGTCGCGGTCGGTCGAGATGATCACCAGGCCCAGCCGGTGCCCCTTCTTGAACAGGTAGTCCTTGGGCTGGAAGTCCCAGGTGAAGGTGTACTCCTTGCCCGGACGCAGGGGCTCGGTACGGTCGGCGCGGTGCCGGTTGCGCACGTCCAGCCACCCTCGGGAGACGATCTTGTACGGGGTCGTCGCCGTGCCGAGCCGCCTGAGCGTCGTGCAGCCGGTGTCACCCGGCACGCCCTCGCCGTAGCAGTAGCTCTCGCCGGTCGACAGCAGCGTCCCGTCGGGGCGCACGTCCGTGCCGTAGTCCACCAGCAGCGCCGTCAGGTACGGCGAGGCCCCCTCCCTGAACGAGGCCCGCACCGACACCGTCGGCGTTCCCGAGATGCGCACGTCGGCGGGCAGCGTCCCGGTCTGGTACGCCAGCCGGTTGGGATCGGACCCCGTGGCCTCCACGAGCTGTTCGGCCGTCCTGGCGCTCTGGTCCACGAAGGACTCCTTGGGCGACAGCGGCCTGGGCAGCAGGCCGAGCCGCGCGCCCGCGCCCGGGTGGAGCGCGACCGTCGTGGCGCCGGGCAGCGGCCAGGAGGCGTGCTGTCGCCACTCGCCGACGCCGATCTCCACGTCGGCCTGCGGCTCGCGCATGATGCCCGAGTCGACGCCCTGCAGCCAGTAGTCGAACCAGCCGTGCAGCTGGCGCAGCCACTCCTGCGTGCGCAGGCTGAAGGGGTTCATGTGGGTGCCCTGGTGCAGCCAGATCTTGCGCGGCACGTCACGCTCGGCGAGGGCGTACCACCATTGGGCGAACTGCTTGGTCTTGACGTTCCAGTCGTTCAGGCCGTGCACGACGAAGACGCTGGCCTTCACCTTGCCGACGTCGTTGAGGTAGTTGCGGGCGTCCCAGAGGGGGCCGTAGTCGCCGGTGATCCGGTCCTGCGTCGCGGTGAGCAGGTCCATCTTGGCGCCGCAGACCTCGAAGCCCCGGTCCCTGGTCAGGACGAACTTGGCCAGGACGTCCAGGTCCTCGCCCTGGAAGCCGCCGGGGGCCAGCACGCCGCCGTTGGCGCGGTAGTAGTCGTACCAGCTGGAGATGGCGGCGATCGGGACGATCGTCTTCAGGCCCTCGACGCCGGTCGAGGCGACGGCGTTGGGCAGGGTGCCGTTGTAGGAGACGCCGATCATGCCGACCTTGCCGGTGGTCCAGGTGGCCCGGACCTCGTCGCCATCGGCGTCGAAGCCTCTCGCGCGGCCGTTCAGCCAGTCGATGGCGGCCTTCGGGCCCGCGGTCTCGTTCCTGTCGCCGGAGCTCGGGCAGCCGGTGGCGCGGGCGCTGCCGACGTTCTCCACCAGGGCGATCGCGTAGCCGCGGGGCAGGAAGTAGTTGTCGTAGTAGCCGTCGAAGGGCTCACTCGCCAGCTTGTTCGACAGGGACTTCAGGGTGGGCAGGGGGTTGCCGTTCTCGTCGACGTCCACGGGGTGGTTGGCGACGTCGTTGCCGGGGGCGTAGTACGGGCTGGCCTCCATGATCACCGGCACCTTGAGCCCCTGGTCGGTCTCCTTGGGGCGCAGGATGTCCATGGCGACGCGGTCGGGCTGCCCGTCGTCGTCGCTGTCGACTCCGGCCACCTCGACGAAGACCGTCTGCCTGACGGCGTCGGCGCGGGAGAAGACCGGCTGGGTGGCGTTGTTCTCGATCTTGATGGCGGGGGTGTCCGCCGTCGCGGGGGAGACGCCGCTCATGGTCACGGCGAGGATGGCGGCCAGTGGTACGGCCAAGGTCTGCCAAGGGCGCATACGGGGCTCCGATACGAAATTTCCACCGTTGATCGGAATCTCTGCCATGATCGCCCGCTGGACAAGGGCCCCTTCCATACCAAACTTGGGCAAAACTTTCCGGCGGCGTCCCAAGTGCCTGAACCCAGATTCAGGTCACGGACGCGCCTGATGTCGATAACGGAGCGGTTGCGACCCTGTGTGCCGGTTTGGTCTGCCCTGGTCAAGCAACTATCTTCCGTGCAGGTGCCGTACGTTTCTTCGCGCCTGCGATGAAGTTCGACGGCGGGGAAATGGAAGGGAGTCGCCTTGCTCGGCAAGCGATTCAGCAGGATTGCCGTCGGCTCGGTAGCCGGCGTCATGCTCATGGCGGTTGCTGCCTGCGGTGGTGGCGATGACGGGGGCACCACGGCGAGCACGCAGCCGACCTCCGGCGCGAGCAGCGAGGCGCCCAAGGGCGGGCTCAAGGTCGGCCTGGCGTTCGACGTCGGCGGCCGCGGCGACAAGTCGTTCAACGACGCCGCCTACGCGGGCCTGGAGAAGGCCAAGACCGAACTCCAGGCCGAGATCAAGGAGCTGAGCCCGGCGGCCGACGGCTCCAACCGCGGCGACCTGCTGCGCCAGCTCGCGGACGCGGGCTACAACCCGATCATCGGTGTCGGCTTCGCGTACGGCGACGACATCAAGAAGACCGCGGCCGAGTACCCCGACATCCAGTTCGCGGTCGTCGACTCGGCCTCCAACGGCCCGAACGTGACCGGTCTGCTGTTCGCCGAGGAGCAGGGCTCGTACCTGGCCGGCGTCGCCGCCGCGACCAAGACGAAGACCGACCACGTCGGCTTCGTGGGCGGTGTCGAGAACGACCTGATCAAGAAGTTCGAGGCGGGCTTCGCGGCCGGCGTGAAGTCGGTCAAGCCCGACATCAAGCTCGACGTCAAGTACCTCACCCCCGACGGTGACTTCTCCGGCTTCAAGGCCCCCGACAAGGGCAAGGTCGCGGCCGAGAAGATGTACCAGGACGGCGCCGACATCGTCTACCACGCCTCCGGCGACTCCGGCCTCGGCGTGTTCCAGGCGGCGGCCGCGGCCAAGAAGAAGGCCATCGGCGTCGACTCCGACCAGCGCCAGACGGTCAAGGAGACCGACCTGCAGTCGGTCATCATGACCTCGATGCTCAAGCGCGTGGACGTCGGCGTCTTCGAGTTCGTCAAGGCGTTCCAGGGCGGTGCCAAGGGCGGCACCAACACCATCTACGACCTCAAGGTCGACGGCGTCGGCCTGTCCACCACCGGTGGCGAGATCGACGACATCAAGGACAAGCTCGACGCTGCCAAGAAGGACATCGTCGACGGCAAAATCACGGTTCCGTCCAAGCCGTAATCTGGGTAGGACTGACGACTGAGGGCCCGGAGTCCGACACTTCGGGCCTTCTGTCTATCCGGCCCCCGGCTCTAGGAGAGGCGAAATGAGCTCGGACACCCTCGCCGCGGTGCAACCCGCCGTAGAGCTGGAGGGCATCACCAAGCGCTTCCCCGGTGTCGTCGCCAACCACGACATCCGCATCACCGTAGAACCCGGCACGGTGCACGCCATCGTCGGCGAGAACGGCGCGGGCAAGTCGACCCTGATGAAGATTCTCTACGGCATGCAGAAGCCGGACGAGGGCACGATCAAGGTCAACGGCCGGGAAGTCAGCTTCCGCACCCCGAGTGACGCGATCGACGTCGGCATCGGCATGGTCCACCAGCACTTCATGCTGGCCGACAACTTCACCGTGCTGGAGAACATCGTGCTCGGCGCCGAGGCGAGGAAGGGCATCGGGCTCGACACCGCGGGTGCGCGGGCACGCATCGTCGAACTGGCCGCCGCCCACGGTCTGCGCGTCGACCCCGACGCGCTCGTGGAGGACCTCGGCGTCGGAGACCGCCAGCGCGTGGAGATCCTCAAGGTCCTCTACCGCGGCGCCCGCATCCTGATCCTCGACGAGCCCACGGCCGTGCTCGTGCCGCAGGAGGTCGACGAGCTCTTCCAGAACCTGCGCGAGCTCAAGGCCGAGGGCCTGACCGTCATCTTCATCTCCCACAAGCTCGACGAGGTCCTGGACATCGCCGACGCGATCACCGTGATCCGCCGCGGCACGACCGTCGCCAGCGTCGACCCCCGCGACGTCACCGCGCGGCAGCTCGCCGAGCTCATGGTCGGCAGCGAGCTGCCGACGCCGGAGACCCGCGAGTCGACCGTGCGCGAGAACGTGACGCTGCGCGTGTCGCGGCTGACGATGGAGTCCGGCGCCTTCCGTCCCGTGCCCAAGGGCACGTCCGTCGGCCTGTACGTCGACAAGCTGCGCGAAGAGGGCAAACGCCTGCTCCTCGACGACATCTCCTTCGACATCCACGCGGGCGAGATCCTGGGCATCGCCGGCGTAGAGGGCAACGGGCAGTCCGAGCTGATCGAAGCGATCATGGGCATGCGCCCCGCCCACGGCGCCATCACCCTCGGCGACACCGACATCAGCGGCTGGTCCACGCTCAGGCGCAGGGAAGCGGGCATCGGCTACATCCCCGAGGACCGGCACCGGCAGGGCCTGCTGCTGGAGGCGTCCCTGTGGGAGAACCGCGTGCTCGGCCACCAGACCAGGCCGCCCGCGCGCAAGGGCGTCTGGGTCGACCGGCGCGCCTCCAAGGCCGACACCGAGCGCATCGTCCAGGACTACGACGTACGCACCCCCAGCGTGGAGACCCTGGCCATCGCCCTGTCCGGCGGCAACCAGCAGAAGCTGATCGTCGGCCGCGAGATGAGCGGCGAGCCGTCGTTCCTCATCGCCGCGCACCCCACCCGCGGCGTGGACGTCGGCGCGCAGGCCGCCATCTGGGACCACCTCCGCAACGCGCGGGCCGCCGGCCTCGCCGTGCTGCTGATCTCCGCCGACCTCGACGAGCTGATCGGCCTGTCCGACACGATCCAGGTCATCCTCCGCGGCCGGCTCGTGGCCGAACTCGACCCTTCCGACGTCACGCCCGAGCGGCTGGGCGGTTACATGACCGGCGCCATCGCCGGCACTGAGGAGACGTGATGCCCGCCGGGCTCAACCGGGCGCTGCTCACCGTCGCAGGCGCCATCGTCGCCATCGTCCTGGCGATCGCGATCTCCAGCGTGGCGATCATCGCGGCGGGCGCGAGCCCGATCGACGCGTTCGCCGCCTTCTTCGACTTCGGCGCGAACGAGCGCGCGGTGTCCAACGGCATCGCGGCGTTCCTGAACCGGTCGGTGCCGCTGTTCATCGCGGGTCTCGCGGTGGCGGTCGGCTTCCGCATGAACCTCTTCAACATCGGCGTCGAGGGCCAATACCGCATCGCGGCCATCTGCGCGGCCTACGTCGGCTCGACGTTCACCGCGCCGAAGCCGATCCAGATCGCGGTGATCATCGTCGTGGCTGCGGTCGTGGGCGGCGCGTACGCGCTGATCCCCGCGATCATGAAGGTCACGCGGGGCGTGAACGAGGTCATCTCCACGATCATGCTCAACTACATCGCGATCAACCTGGCCTCCTACCTCGTACGCGGCCCGTTCGCGGGCGAGCGCGCCGAGGGCCAGCTCACCACCACGACGCCGCAGCTGCCCGACTCGGCGATGTTCCCCAACCTGAACTTCGTCTTCGACTGGTTCGGGCTGCTGCCACCCACGCGAGGCGGCGGCGTGTGGGGCTTCCTGCTCGTGGCCGTGGTGCTCGGCCTGGTGATCTGGGTGGTGCTGGAGCGCACCCGGTTCGGCTTCAACGTCAAGGCCAGCGGGCTCAACGGTCCGGCCGCGTTCGCCTCGGGCGTCAACCCGAAGAAGATGGTCATCGCGGCCATGGTGCTGTCCGGCGCTATCGCGGGGCTCATCGGCCTGCCCGAGATCCTCGGCGACAAGGGCGCCTTCAACTCCAACTTCACCGCGGGCCTCGGCTTCCTCGGCATCGCGGTGGCGCTGCTCGGCAGGAACAAGCCCGTCGGCATCGCGATCGCCGCGCTGCTGTTCGCCTTCCTCGACCGGGCGCAGGGCGCGCTGCAGATCGCGGACGTGCCGCCGTCGGTCATCACGATCATCCAGGGCGTCATCGTCCTGCTCGTGGTCATCGCGAACGAGGTGACCAACCGCCTCGCCCTGCGGCTTGAGGAACAGCGGGCGGCCAGGCAGCTCGGCAGGAACAACCCGGTTGAGGTGGCAGCATGACCAGGGTCGGCAAATACCATCTGGTGCTCGTGGGCGTCGCCGCGCTCATCCTGCTGCTGTCGCTGGTGCGGATCGCGTCCGGCCAGAACGACCTGACCTCCTCGGGCACGTTCGCCGCGGCGCTGCTGCTCGCGGTGCCGATCGGCCTCGCCGGGCTGGGCGGCCTGTGGGCCGAGCGGGCCGGCGTGGTCAACATCGGCCTCGAAGGCATGATGGTGCTCGGCACCTGGTTCGCCGGCTGGGCCGGATACCAGTGGGGCGCGCTGGCCGCGCTGCTCGCCGGGCTGCTCGGCGGCGCGCTCGGCGGCCTCATCCACGCCATCGCGACCATCACGTTCGGCGTCGACCACATCATCAGCGGCGTCGCCATCAACCTGCTCGGCCCCGGCGTCACCCGCTTCCTGTCCGAGGTGCTCTACTCGGAGGGCACCCAGGCCAGCGAGAAGGGCGCCGGCATCACCACCTCGCCCGCGATCAGCTCGCCCGCGCCGGAGGTGAGCCTGCCTCTGCTGTCCGACGGCCCCGACCTGCTCGGCAAGCTGGAGAACACCCACTGGTTCCTGCTCTCCGACCTCGCGGGCATCCTGCGCGGGCTCACCCACGAGGTGAACGTGCTGGTCATCGTGGCCGTGCTGCTGCTGCCCGTGACGTACCTGGTGCTCTGGCGCACGCCGTTCGGGCTGCGGCTGCGGTCGGCGGGGGAGAACCCGTGGGCGGCCGAGTCGCTGGGCGTGAACGTCTACCGGATCAAGTACATCGCGGTCGTCATCTCCGGCGCGTTCGCCGGGCTCGGCGGCGTGTTCCTGGTCTTCGTCGCCACCAAGTACGTCGAGGGCCAGACGCAGGGCCGCGGCTTCATCGGCCTGGCCGCCATGATCTTCGGAAACTGGCGGCCCGGCGGCCTCGCGGTCGGCGCCTCCCTGTTCGGCTACGCCGACGGCCTGCAACTGCGCAGCTCCGGCGAGACCAGCGCGGTCACCTCGTTCTTCCTGTTCGGCGCGGTGCTGCTGCTGATCTACATCGCGATGCAGATCCGCAAGATCGTCTCGCCGAGCCAGCCGGCCGAGGTCGTCACCAGGGGCGTCAGGGACTACACGGTGATCGCCGCGGCCGCGGTGGGCGCGGTGCTGCTCTTCTGGCTCTGGCAGACCGTGCACACGCTGCCGAGCGAGCTCGTCTTCATCACGCCACACCTGCTCACGCTGCTCGTGCTCCTGGTCGCTTCGCAGCGCCTGCGGATGCCCAAGGCCGACGGCGTGCGCTATCGCCGGGGGGAGAACCATTGAACATCGACTGGGACGGCCTGCGTGACGAGGCGGCCGCGGCCATGCGCAACGCGTACGCGCCGTACTCCAAGTTCCCGGTGGGGGCGGCGGCGGTCGTCGACGACGGCCGGATCGTCACCGGCTGCAACGTCGAGAACGCCTCCTACGGCCTCGGCCTGTGCGCCGAGTGCGGGCTGGTGTCCGCGCTGCGCATGTCGGGCGGCGGCCGGCTGGTGGCCTTCACCTGCGTCGACGGCCACGGCGAGCTGCTCATGCCGTGCGGGCGCTGCCGTCAGCTCCTGTACGAGTTCGGCGGCGACGACCTGCTGGTCGAGACCGTCGACGGGCCCAAGCGCATGGCCGAGATCCTGCCGTACGCGTTCGGTCCCGACGACCTGAGCAGGAGCGCCTGACCATGGACGCGATCGAGGTCATCCGCGCCAAACGCGACGGCGGCGAGCTCACCACGGCCCAGATCGACTGGGTGATCGACGCCTACACACGCGGCGAGGTGGCCGACGAGCAGATGTCCGCGCTGGCCATGGCGATCCTGCTCAACGGCATGGACCGGCGCGAGATCGCCGACTGGACCCAGGCCATGATCCGGTCGGGCGAGCGCATGGACTGGTCGATGCTCGACCGGCCCACGGCCGACAAACACTCCACGGGCGGGGTCGGCGACAAGATCACGTTGCCGCTGGCGCCGCTGGTGGCGGCCTGCGGGGCGTACGTGCCGCAGCTGTCCGGACGCGGCCTCGGCCACACCGGCGGCACGCTCGACAAGCTGGAGTCCATCCCCGGCTGGCTGGCCTCGCTCTCCAACGACCAGATGCTGCACGTCCTGCGCACGTCCGGGGCCGTGGTCTGCGCGGCGGGCTCCGGCCTCGCCCCCGCCGACAAGAAGCTGTACGCGCTGCGCGACGTCACCGGCACCGTCGAGTCCATCCCGCTGATCGCCTCGTCGATCATGTCGAAGAAGATCGCGGAGGGCACCGGTTCGCTGGTGCTCGACGTGAAGGTGGGCTCCGGGGCGTTCATGAAGACGACCGCGGCGGCCCGCGAGCTGGCCGAGACCATGGTCGCGCTCGGCACCGACGCGGGCGTGCGCACGGTCGCCCTGCTGACGGCCATGGACCGCCCGCTGGGGCGGGCCGTGGGGAACGCCCTGGAGGTCGAGGAGTCGATCGAGGTGCTGGCCGGGGGCGGGCCGTCCGACGTCGTGGAGCTCACCGTACGGCTCGCGCGCGAGATGCTGGAGGCCGCCGGGATCGCCGGCAAGGACCCGGCCGACGCGCTGCGCGACGGGTCGGCCATGGACGCGTGGCGGCGGATGATCTCCGCCCAGGGCGGCAACCCCGACGGGCTGCTGCCGAGGGCGGCCGAGACCCTGACCGTGGAGGCGCCGGCGTCCGGCGTGCTGGCGCACCTCGACGCGTACGCGGTCGGGCTGGCCGCCTGGCGGCTCGGGGCCGGACGGGCGCGCAAGGAGGACCCGGTGTCGTTCGGGGCCGGGATCATGCTGCACGCCAAGCCGGGCGACCTCGTACGCGAGGGGCAGCCGCTGATGACGCTGCACGCGGACGAGACGGCCAGGTTCGGGCGGGCGCTGGAGGCGCTGGAGGGCGGCTACGAGGTCGCCGACTCGTCCCGCGACCTCCTGCCCCTGGTCATCGACCGTATCGGCTGACGCCGACCGGCCTCCGTCGTCCTGGTCAGACGGTGACGACGGGGGCGTCGGTGAAGACGTCGGCGAGGACGGCGCGCTGCGTGGGCAGCGCCTCCGCGTGGCGGGCGCGGCCCTCGTCGGTGATGCACACGAACACGCCGCGCCGGTCGACCTCGCAGGCGTCACGGCTGACGAGCCCGCTCTTCTCCAGCCTGGCCACGACCCGCGACAGCGCGCTCTGGCTCAGGTGGACCTCTTCGCAGAGCTCCTGGATGCGCAACTTCCTGTCATGGTGGACGATCCGGTCGAGCACCTCGAACTCACTGGGCCCCAGCGCATGACGCTCGCCCAGCTCACGCTCCAGGGCACACATGGCCTTCGCGTGTTTGGCCAGGACGTAATGCCAGGTCTCGACCACGAACTCCTCGTCCATGTCGCGGAGGTTACCATCTCGCGAAGATTCATGCAACGGCATTAAATGCGCTTGCATTAGATGCTGATGCATGTATTGTTCTGACCCATGTCCTCTTCCTCATCCCGTTGGGGCGCGCTCGCCGTGCTCTGTGCAGTGATATTCCTTGACGCCCTGGACGTCTCGATGGTCGGTGTCGCCCTGCCGGCCATCCAGCACGACTTGGGCCTCAGCACGTCTTCCCTGCAGTGGGTGGTCAGCGGCTACGTGCTCGGCTACGGCGGTCTTCTGTTGCTCGGGGGCAGGACCGCCGACCTGCTCGGGCGGCGCAGGGTGTTCCTGGTCGCTCTGGGTGTCTTCGCCGTCGCGTCGCTGCTCGGTGGTCTTGTGGACGACGGCGGGCTGCTGATCGCGGCCCGGTTCGTCAAGGGTGTGGCCGCCGCCTTCACCGCGCCCGCGGCTTTGTCGATCATCACCACCACGTTTCCCGAAGGACCCGAACGCAACAAGGCGCTGAGCATCTTCACCGCCTGCGGCGCGAGCGGCTACTCGCTCGGCCTCGTCCTGTCCGGCCTGCTGACCGAGATCGGCTGGCGGTGGACGCTCCTCATGCCGGTGCCGGTCGCGATCATCGCGCTGGTCGCCGCGCTGAAGGTGCTGCCGAAGGGCCGCGAGGAGCGGGCCGAGGGCGGCCACGACCTCGTCGGCGCCGTGTTGATCACCGCTTCGATGTTGCTGCTGGTCTTCACCGTCGTGCAGGCGCCCGAGGCCGGTTGGGCCTCGTTCCAGACCATCGGCTCGCTGGTGGCCGTCGCGGTGCTGCTCGGCCTGTTCGTGCTCACCGAGCTGCGGATGAAGCACCCGCTGGTGCGGCTCGGCATCCTCCGCTCGGGCCACATCGTGCGGGCCAACCTCGGGCTGCTCATCCTGATGGGCTCGTACGTGTCCTTCCAGTTCGTCGCCATGCAGTACTTCCAGAACCTGCTGCACTGGTCGGCGCTCGGCACGGCCATGGCGTTCCTGCCGGCCGGCCTGCTCGTCGCGGTCAGTTCGACCAAGATGGGCGACTTCGCCGACAGGTTCGGCACCGGCAAGCTGATCGTCATCGGCGCCGCGGCCCTGGCCGGCGGGTACGCGATCTTCCTCGGCATCGACGAGACGCCGAGCCTGGGCGGCATGGTGATCCCCGGCATGATCCTGCTGGGCATCGCGTTCGCGCTGTCGTTCCCCTCGCTGAACATCCAGGCCACCAACGGGGTGGACGACGACGAGCAGGGGCTGGCCTCCGGGCTGCTCAACACCTCGGGGCAGGTGGGCGGCGCGATCGTGCTGGCCGTCGTGACCGCGGTGCTGACGTCCGGCGA
>JABFVJ010000433.1 GCA_013362835.1 Nonomuraea sp.
GAGCCGCCCTCGAACAGGCCGAGCAGCAGCCTGACCATGGCCGCCGCCTGCTCGGCCACCGGATGCCTGAGCGTGGTCAGCGGCGGCTCGGTGTACTTGGCCGCCTCGATGTCGTCGAACCCGACCACCGCCACGTCGTCGGGCACCCTGCGCCCCGCCTGCCGCAACGCCTGCAGCGCGCCGACGGCCATCAGGTCGTTGGCCACGAACACCGCGTCGAGCGCGGGGTCGTCGCCGAGGAGCTGGCGCATCGCGATGGCCCCCGACTCCCGCGTGAAGTCGCCCACGGCGACGATCGAGCGGCGGTCGGAGTCGCGCAGCACGTTGCGGTAGCCGGTCAGGCGGTCCTGGCCGGCGATCATGTCCTGCGGGCCCGCGATCGTGGCGATCCTGCGCCGCCCCGACTCGACCAGGTGGCGCACGCCCGACTCGGCCCCGCCCACGTTGTCGTTGTCGACGAACGGGATGTCGACCGGCACGGCCGGACGCCCGTAGGAGACCACGGGGACGCGCAGGCGCGACAGCGCGGCCGGCAGGGGGTCGGCGCCGTGCATGGAGAGCAGCATGACGCCGTCGACGTGGCCGCCGGAGATGTAACGCTCCACCCGGGCGTGGCTCTTGGGCGAGGAGGCCAGCATCAGCACGACCTGCTTGTTCATCGCCTCCAGCTCGTAGCTGGCCGACCTGATCGCCGTGGAGAACAGCGGGTCCTCGGAGAAGACCCGGTGACCGGGCTCGCTGACGACCAGGGCGATCGAGTCGGTGCGCTGGGTGACCAGGCTGCGCGCCGCCGAGTTGGGCACGTAGCCCAGCTCGTCGATCGCGCGCTGGACGGCGTCGCGGATGTGCGGCGCCACGGTCGTCTGGTTGTTGACGACGCGGGAGGCGGTCGCGCGGGAGACGCCCGCCCTGGCGGCGACCGCCTCCAGCGTCGGGCGTCTCATGACTGCACCAAGAGGGAGAGCACGTAAAAAATCTACAGGCCGTTTCTGCCGATCACGTCGCGGTACCACAGAGCGCTGTCCTTGGGGACCCGCTTCTGCGTCCCGTAGTCCACGTGCACGATGCCGAACCTGCGCCGGTAGCCCTCCGCCCACTCGAAGTTGTCCAGCAGCGACCAGACGAGGTAGCCGCGCAGGTCGGCGCCCGCCTCGATGGCCCGGTGCACCTCGCGCAGATGCCCGTCCAGGTACGCCACGCGGTCGTCGTCGTGCACCTGCCCGTCCTCGACGACGTCCTCGAAGGCCGCGCCGTTCTCGGTGACCATGAGCCCGACCTGGGGGTAGTCCTGGGAGAGCCGTACGAGCAGCCTGGACAGGCCGTCGGGCACGATCGGCCAGCCCATCGCGGTGACCGGCGCGTCCGCCGTGGCGAAGCGCACCCCCTCCGAGCCCGGCCACGCGGCGTCGGCGGGCAGGCCGGGGCCGGACTCGACCACGCACGGGTTGTAGTAGTTGACCCCGATCAGGTCGATCGGCGCGTTGATCAGCTCCAGGTCGCCGTCCTGGATGTGCGCGGTCCCGCCGTTGCGCCCGGCCGCCGCGAGCACTTCCTCCGGGTACGTGCCGTACACGGCCGGGTCGAGGAACTGCCTGGTCAGCAGCGTGTGGACGCGGTGGGCGACGGCCGCGTCCGCCTCGCTCGGGACCGCCGCCGGGTCGTTGACCTGGGCCGGGGTGAGCACCGGCGCCGAGTTGACCACGAGCATGATGCTGCGCGCCCCCGCGGAGCGCAGCGCCCGCGCCGCCAGGCCGTGACCGAGCAGCAGGTGGTGGGCCGAGCGCATGGCGTCGGCCGGGTCGCGGCGGCCGGGCGCGTGCACGCCGTTGCCGTAGCCGAGGAACGCCGACACCCACGGCTCGTTCAGCGTCGCCCAGTCGCCGACGCGGTCGCCGAGCCGGTCGTGCACGGCCTGGGCGTACTCGGCGAACCGGTAGGCGGTGTCGCGGTTCGTCCAGCCGCCGAGGTCTTCGAGGGCTTGGGGAAGATCCCAGTGGTAAAGCGTCACATAGGGCGAAATTTCGGCTTCAAGTAGTTCATCTACGAGCTTGTCGTAGAAGGCTAGTCCGCCTGGGTTGATCGGTCCTGAGCCGTCCGGCTGGACGCGCGGCCACGCCACCGAGAACCGGTAGGCCCCGAGGCGCAGCTCGCGCATCAGCCCGACGTCGTCCTTGTACCGGTGGTAATGGTCGCAGGCCACGTCACCGGTGTCGCCGTCGGCCACGTTCCCGGGGGTGTGGGAGAAGGTGTCCCAGATCGACCGGCCCCGCCCGTCCTCCTTGACCGCCCCCTCGATCTGGTACGAGGCCGTGGCGGCGCCCCAGACGAATTCCTCGGGAAAGATCATCCCTTAACAGCTCCTTGCATGATTCCACCGATGATTTGCCTGCCGAACAGGACGAAGACCGCCACGAGCGGCAGGACGCCGACCGCCGTGCCCGCCAGGCCCAGCACGTAGTCGTTGACGTACCCGCTGGCCAGCGTCGACAGGGCCACCTGCACGGTCGGGCTGTCCGGGTTGAGCACGACCAGCGGCCAGAAGTAGTCGTTCCAGGCCGACATGAACGTCAGCATCCCGAGCACGGCGGCGGCCGGCCGCGCGGCGGGCAGCACGACGTGCCAGAACAGCCCCCACGTCGTGCAGCCGTCGACCCGCCCGGCCTCCAGCAGCTCGTCCGGCAGCGCCCGCGTCAGGTACTGCGTCATGAAGAACACGCCGAACGCGTTGACCAGCGCCGGCACGATCAGCGCGTAGTTCGTGCCGGTCCACTCCAGCTTCACCATGAGCAGGTAGAGCGGGATGATGCCGAGCTGGGCCGGGACCATCATGGTCGCCACGGTGATCACGAGCATGGCGTTCCTGCCCCTGAACCGCAGCTTGGCGAAGGCGAACCCGGCCAGCGTCGAGAAGAACATCACCGCGACCGCGATCGACCCGGCCACGATGACCGAGTTGAGCAGCGCCAGCCCGAACGGCACGGTGTCGAACACGCGCGACACGTTCGCGAAGAAGTTGCCGCCGGGCAGCAGCGGCGGCGGCACCTCCGCCAGCGCCGAGTTGTGCCGGGAGGCCACCACGACGCTGTAGTAGAGCGGGAACGCGGAGAAGAAGGCGACCGCGACGAGGGTCAGGTATCGGAGTCTCATATCGTCCCGCCCTTCACCCGGCGGCTGATCAGGAAGTTGATCCCGGCGGCGATCACCACGACCAGGAACATCAGCCAGGACGCCGCCGAGGCGTAGCCGAAGTCGAACTTGGTGAAGCCCTGCTCGTAGACGAACAGCGCGAGCGTCTGGAACTGCCGGTCGGGGCCGCCGCTCGCCGCGCCGCCGCCCGCGCCGCTGCTCTGGCCGAACAGCAGGGGCTCGGCGATGATCTGCATCGCGCCGATCGTGGAGACGATGACCACGAAGACGATCGTGGGCCGGATCATCGGGATGGTGATCCTGCGCAGCTGGGTGAAGTTGCTCGCGCCGTCGAGGGTGGCCGCCTCGTACAGGTCGCGCGGTACGGCCTGCATGGCAGCGAGGAAGATGAGCGCGTTGTAGCCGGTCCAGCGCCACATGATCATCACCGAGAGCGCGATGTGCGAGGTCGCGGTGCCGGCCGCCCAGTCGATCTCGCCGATGCCGAACCACGACAGCACCCAGTTGATCAGTCCGAAGTCCCGGCCGAAGAGCTGGCTGAAGATCACGACCACGGCCACCACGCTGGTGACGTTGGGCAGCAACATCGAGATGCGCAGCAGGGTCTGGAAGCGCAGCCGCCGGTTCAGCAGGTGGGCGAGCCAGATGGCCAGCAGCAGCTGCGGCACGGTGGACAGCACGCCGATGGAGAGCGTGTTGAACGTGGCGTTCCAGAAGTATCCGTCGGCCAGCAGCGTCTGGAAGTTCTTCGCGCCGACGAACGTGTGCTCCTCCGACAGCAGGGTCCAGTCGTGCAGGCTGACCCAGGCGGTGTAGACGAGCGGGAACAGGCCGAAGGCGCAGAACAGCAGGAAGAAGGGGGCGACGTAGGCGTACGGCGACACCCTCACGTCGAGGGTGTGCCGTACGCTACGCCGCCGGCGCCGGGACGGCACCGACAGCGGGAGCGTACTCATTTGATCTTCTGGACGTCCTGGAGAACCTGCGCCCACGCCTCGTCGGGCGTCTGCTTGCCCTGCTCGACCCGGCCGAGACCGTCACCGATCGCCACCCGTACGTCGGCCTCCTTCGGGCCGAGGTGCTGCGGCTTGAGGGCCTTGGCGGCCTCGGAGTAGATCTTGCCGATGGGGGCGTCGCCGAAGAACGGCTTGGTGAAGTTCTGGATCGACGGGTCGTCGTACAGGGCCGGGATCGACGGGAAGGTGCCCTCCTCCTTGAAGACCTTGGCCTGGTTCTCCTTGGAGGTGAGGAAGTCGATCAGCTCGGCCGCCTCCTTCGGGTGCTTGCTCTGCTTGGGCACCATCAGGTGCGAGCCGCCGCTGTTGCCCGAGCCGCCCGGGACGGTCGCGATGTCCCACTTGCCGGAGGCGTCCTTGGCCTGCTCCTGGATGAAGCCGGTCATCCAGGCCGGGCAGATGATCGTGGCGAACGAGCCCTTGGCGAAGCCGGTGTTCCACGGCGGCGAGAAGGCGGCCAGCTTGGCGGTCAGGCCCTCCTGCGTGAGCTGGTTGGACAGGTCCCACGCCTTCTTCACGTCGGGGTTGCTGGCCACGATGATCTGGTCCTGGGCGTCGTACAGGCCGACGGGGGCCTGGTTGACCATGGCGCGGAAGATCTCGCCGGGGGAGTCGACGTACTTGGCGCCCGCGACGTTCGCGGCGGCGAACTTCTTGCCGGTCTCGATGTACTGCTCCCAGGTGGGCCAGAGAGCGCTCACTGCGGCGCGGTCGTCCGGCAGCCCGGCCTTCTTGAACAGGTCCTTGCGGTAGCACATGGCCAGGCCGCCGACGTCGGTGCCGAGCCCGAGGACCTGCTGACCGTCCTTGCTGAGGCCCTGCTGCCACTTCCAGTCGAGGTAGTCGCCCTGGCGCTTGTCGAGCCCGTACTGCTTGAGGTCGACGAACTTGCCCGGCTGCGAGGTGAACGTGCTGATGTAGCCGACCTCGACGGCCTCGACGTCGCTCGCTCCGGCGTTCGTGGCCAGGCGCTTGACCAGGTTGTTGTGGTGGTCGTTGAACTGGGTGACGGCCTCGACGATCTCGATGTTCGGGTGGGTCTTCTTGTATTCCTCGTAGAGCGGCTTGAAGCCGAAGTCGCCGAACAGGCCGACGGACAGCTTGATCTTCTCGGCCGGTTTGGCGCTCGCCTCGGTGGCCGAGCCGTCTCCGCCGCCGCAGGCCGTCGCCAGCGCCAGCAGCGACGCGGTCAGTACGGGCAGGGCCAGCCGTCGGATACGAGGGGTCATGGAAACCCTCCTGGGTTGTGCCGGGGGATGTGTGAGAGAGCGCTCTCTCAAGAGGTTCGCGGCCTCCAGGGCCCGCTGTCAACGGCGATTCCGATAACGATCGGAGTTATCTGAGAGAGCGCGTTCACAAGCGTTCCGGGACGCCGGGCCTGCCGTGCCGGGATGAGGAGGGGGCCGTCAGCGGCTGAGCACGCGTCCGACCATGCGGGCGTACATGCGGCCGGGGCTCGGGGCCTGGGTGAGGAAGCCGGGCAACATGGGCAGCTCGACGGCGAAGGGGGCGAGCCGCTCGTACAGCTCGTTCGCGTCGGCGGGGCGGTCCTCCGGCTGCTTCTCCAGCAGCTCGGCCAGGAGCGCGCCCAGCTTGTCGGGAAGGCCGGGAATGGCCGGCGGGCGCTCCTTGACCTGCTGCTCGAACACCACGTAGTCGGTCGGCCCGGTGAACAGCTGCCGCCCGGTCAGCATCTCGTGCAGCACGCAGCCGAGCGAGTACAGGTCGCTGCGCGGCTCGGCCACGCCGTGCTGGATCTGCTCGGGCGCCATGTACGCCGGTGTCCCCAGGATCTGCCCGATCCTCGTGAACGTGGTGACGTCGGCGTCCCGCAGCAGCGCGAGCCCGAAGTCGAGCACCTTGACGCTGCCGTCGGGGCAGAGCATGAGGTTGGTCGGCTTGAGGTCGCGGTGGCAGATCGCCAGGGCGTGGGCCGCCGACAGCACCGCGCACGCCTGGGCCGCGATCGCCGCCGCCCACGGCACCGGCAGCGGGCCGTGCTCGCTGACCACGTCGGCCACCGTGACGCCCTCGATGAACTGCATCACCTGGAAGAGCCGCTGCTCGTGGGTGCCGAAGTCGTAGAGCACGGGCGCGCCCGGATGCTCCAGCCTGGCCAGGATGCGGGCCTCGCGGATGAACCGGCGTTCCAGCTCGTGGTCGGGCCCGCTCGGCAGCCTGAGCAGCTTCACCGCGACCCTGCGGTCGAGGTGGCGGTCGTGACCCGCGTAGACCGCGCCCATGCCGCCCTGCCCGAGAGGGAGGTCGTCGAGCTCATAGCGGTCACCGATGACCATTCGCCCCTCCCCGCAGCCTTTCGGGAAAAACTACACCGTCAGGACTACGGCTGCAGGTGGCCGTCGGCCAGCCCGTCGAGACCGAGCCTGATCAGGGTCCTGCCGAGGGTCGAGGTCTCGCGCAGCGCGTCCTCCAGGACGGCCAGCTGCCTGAACGCCTCCCCATAAGCCTGCTGCTCCTTCAGTGACAGCCGCGGCAGGCGGGTGCGGCGTACGTCGAACCTGCTGGAGCCGGTCGTCACCCGGCCGCCCGCGGCACGCAGGTGACCGGCCAGGAAGTCGGGATCGAGCCTGCGGACGTCGACCCGGTAGAGGGTCAGATGAGGGCCGAGCACCGCGCCGCCGTCGGCCATCACCCGCACGCCGGAGTAGGAGGCCACCACGTCGCCCGGACGGATCGGGATCAGGCCGGGCTGCATGGTGGTCAGCCCGGAGGGCGCGCTGCCGCTCAGCACGTCGTCGGCCGTGAGCACCGCCACGTCGCCGCCGTCGGCCGCCATCTTGGGCGGCGCCTGCGACGTGGACACCAGG
>JABFVJ010000426.1 GCA_013362835.1 Nonomuraea sp.
TCTCTCCGCTCGGTGCTGGCCGAGGACGACCAGGGCGTACGCGGGTACGCGATCTTCCGCATCAAGTCCTCCTGGGACGCCGACGGCCTGCCTGACGGCGAGCTCAGGCTCCACGAGCTGGAGGCCGCCGATCCGGCCGCCTACGCCCTGCTCTGGCGCAGCGTGCTCGACCGCGACCTGGTCACCAAGGTGACCGCGGGCGGCAGGCCCGTGGACGACCCCCTGATCGCGCTGCTCGCCGACTCGCGCCAGCTGCGCGCCACCTGGTCCGACGAGCTGTGGGTACGCCTGGTCGAGGTCGACAAGGCCCTGTCCGCCCGCGCCTACGCCGCGCCGGTGGACGTGGTGATCGAGGTCGAGGACGACGTGTGCCCGTGGAACGCCGGCCGCCGGCGGCTCACCGCGGACGCCGTGGGCGCGGAGTGCAAGCGGGTGGACGATGAGCCCGACCTGACGGTGCCGGTGGCCGCGCTCGGGTCGGCGTACATGGGGGACGGGCTGCTCGGGGCGCAGCTCGACGCGGGGCTGCTGCGTGAGCACGCGCCGGGGGCGGTGCGGGCGCTGGCGGCCGCGATGGCGTGGAGCCCCAAGCCGCTCGCGGGGCTGGTGTTCTGAGGGACAGGACGTAGGCTCGACGTATGGCGCTGCAAAGTCTGCAGATCACCGCGACCATCGCCATGCGGGCCCGCGACGTGTCGCAGCCGACGAAGGAGCAGCAGGAGGCCGCCGACCGGCGGCCCCTGCGCGACGAGACCCCGAGACGCGAGGCCAAGCGCAAGCCCTGACCCGCCGCCCCGGACGCGCCGCACCCGTCGCGCGCACGGTGCGCCTTGAAGGGCCCGCGCCCAGGACGCCTTGACACGGCCCGCGAGCCCGGCGGTCAGAGGATCATGCCTCCGGTCGCGAGCAGGTTCTGGCCGGTGATCCAGCGGCCGTCGGGCCCGGCGAGGAACGCCACCACGGCGGCGACGTCGTCGGGCGTGCCGAGCCGGCCCAGCGCCGTGAACGGGAGCGTCCGCTCGACCGCGCCCGGCGGGTTGGCCGCGCGCAGCATGTCGGTGTCGGTCGCCCCGGGCGAGACGGTGTTGGCCGTGATCCCGCGCCCGCCGAACTCGCGGGCCGCGACCTTGGCGAACTGCTCGATCGCCGCCTTGCTGCCCTGGTAGAGGGCGAGCGACGGCGCGGGGATCTTCGTGTTGAGCGTGGAGACGTTGATGATGCGGCCGCCGTCGCGCATGACCCGGCCCGCCCACTGGACGGCCAGGAACACGGCCCGGGTGTTGACCGCGAACACCCGCTCGTAGTCCTCGTCGGTGACGTCGGCGATGAGCTTCTGGCCGGTGGTCCCGGCCGCGTTGTTGACCAGGATGTCCAGGCCCGGCAGCCGCGCCTCGGCCTCGGCGAACAGGCGCTCCAGGTCGCCCCGCTCGCCCACGTCGGCCCGTACGGCGTGGGCCCCGGTCTCCTTGGCGACCCGCTCGGCCGCCCCCGCGTCGGCGCGGTAACCGAAGACGACCTCGGCCCCGCCGGAGGTGAGCCGTTCGACCACGGCCCTGCCGATGCCGCGCGAGCCTCCCGTTACCAGTGCGCCCTTTCCTGAGAACACGTCCATGCCGCCAACCTACGCCCTGAGGATGATCTTGCGGGCCTCGTTCTTGGGCAGGCGGTCGACGTACAGCTTGCCGTCGAGGTGTTCGGTCTCGTGCTGGAAGCAGCGGGCCAGCGAGCCGCGGGCGGTGATCCGTACGGACCGCTGCAGCCGGTCGAGCCCCTCGACGGTGACGCCGGCGGCCCGCGCGACCGGGGCGTAGATCGGCTGGCCGGTACGGCGGTCGGGCACCGACAGGCAGCCCTCCTCGTCGGAGACCTCCTCGGCGTCGTCCACGGTGAGCACGGGGTTGATCACGTGGCCCTTGCGCCCGGCGATGTCGTAGACGAACAGCCGGCGCGACACGCCGATCTGCGGCCCGGCCAGGCCCACGCCGTCGACCGCGTACATCGCCTGGAACATCTCCTCGATCAGGCGGCGCAACTCGCGGTCGAAGTCCGTGACGGGCTCGGCGGGCGTGCGCAGCACCGGATCGCCGACGACGCGGATCTCACGCATGGGACTCCACTTCCGTAAGGACTGGGGAACGGTAGGGGTCCTTACTCTAGCCAGCGAGTGGGAACGGCGGGGCTGTGGAAGACTGGGCGGGTGCGTGTCTACATCGGTGCCGACCATGCCGGCTATGAGCTCAAGAACCACCTCGTGTCCTGGCTCAAGGACCACGGTCACGAGGTGACCGACTGCGGTCCCTTCGTCTACGACGCCGAGGACGACTATCCCGCGTTCGTCCTGCGCGCGGCCGAGGGCGTCGCGGGCGACCCCGGCAGCCTGGGGGTGGTGATCGGCGGCTCCGGCAACGGCGAGCAGATCGCGGCCAACAAGGTGCGCGGCATCCGCGCGGCCCTGGCCTGGAGCGAGGAGACCGCCCGCCTGGCCCGCGAGCACAACAACGCCAGCGTCGTCAGCGTCGGCGCGCGCATGCACACGACCGAGGAGGCGACCCGGTTCGTGGAGGTGTTCCTGACCACCTCCTTCTCCGGCAGCGAGCGCCACAGCAGGCGCATCGCGCAGCTCGCCACCTACGAGACGATCGGCCAGCTCCCCTCGCTGCCCTAGCGTCACGGCCTCGGGAGCGTCTAGAGCTGCATCGACTTGACCTCCAGATACTCTTCGAGGCCGTATTCGCCGAGCTCGCGGCCCACGCCCGACTGCTTGTAGCCGCCGAAGGGCGCGAGCGGGTTGAACTGGCCGCCGTTGACGGCGACCTGGCCGGTGCGCAGCTTGCGCGCCACCGCGACCGCGCGCTCCTCGCTGCCCGACCAGACGGCTCCGGCCAGGCCGTACTTCGTGTCGTTGGCGATCTGCACGGCCTGGGTCTCGCTCGTGTACGGGATCAGCGAGAGCACCGGGCCGAAGATCTCCTCCTGCTCGATCGTCATCCCCGGCTCGACCCCGGCGAACACCGTGGGCTCGACGTAGAAGCCGCGGTCGTGGGGCCGCTCGGTGCCGCCCGCCACGAGCCGCGCGCCCTCCTCCTGGCCCCGGTTGATGTAGTGGACCACGCGGTCGCGCTGGGCCCGCGAGACCAGCGGCCCGACCCTGGTCGAGGCGTCGAAGGGGTCGCCGACGACGTATTTGCGGGTCGCGGCGACGGCCAGGCGGACGGCCTCGTCGTACTGGTCGCGGTGGACGATCATGCGGGACCAGGCCGAGCAGGTCTGGCCGGCGTTGACGAAGCAGTTGGCGACCCCGACCTTGACGGCCGTGGCCAGGTCGGCGTCGGGCAGGATGATGTTGGCCGACTTGCCGCCGAGCTCCAGCGCCACGCGCTTGACGGTCTCGGCCGCGAGGGCGGCGACCCTGCGGCCGGCCGCCGTGGAGCCGGTGAAGGAGACCATGTCGACCTCGGGGTGGGCGGCCATGGCCTCGCCCACGACCGGGCCACGCCCGCTGACCAGGTTGAACACCCCGGGCGGCAGGCCGACCTCGTCGAAGATCTCCGCCAGCGCGTACGCGGCGAGCGGCGCCACCTCGCTCGGCTTGAGCACCACCGTGCAGCCGGCGGCGAGGGCCGGACCGACCTTGCAGATGATCTGGTGCAGCGGGTAGTTCCACGGGGTGATCGCGGCGACGACCCCGATCGGCTCCTTGACCAGCAGCGAGTTGCCGATGCGGGACTCGCGGGGGTAGCTCTCGGCCATCTGGGCGTAGGAGGACAGGACGGCCGCGGGCATGAGGGTCTGCACCTTGAGCGCGAAGCCGAACGGCGACCCCATGTCGGTCGCGATGGTCTTGGCCACCTCGTCGGAGCGCTGTTTCAGCAGCGCGGCGGCCTCGCCGAGCAGTTTCGCGCGCTCGCCGGCGGCGGTCTCCGACCAGATGGGGAAGGCCTTTCGCGCGGCCGACACGGCCGCTTCCACATCGTCCGCGGTGCCCGCCGGCACCCGGTCGATGATCTCTTCCGTCGCCGGGTTCGTGACGTCGATGGGCTCTTCGGACGTGGAGGCGGCCCAGGAACCGCCTATGTACAGCTCGCGCATGACCCCATCCTCGCGTGCACGGCGTCAGCTGGCGAGGGCACATTTCCTGCAGGGGAGAATCTTCATCCCCCTGGCCCTGCAAGAACCTACCGCCAGGGTAGGAGTCTTACCCCGGCGGAGGAAGGCATATCAGTCGAACGTGGGCTGTCTGGTACGAGTCCGCTTCAGCTCGAAGAAGTCCTCGAACTCCGTGACGAGAAGGACGCCGTCCCACAGCCTGCCCGCTTCCTCCCCCTTCGGGATGGACGTGATCACGGGACCGAAGAAGGCGTTGGCGCCGACGCGGATGACCGGGGTGCCGACCTCCTGGCCGACCAGGTCGATGCCCTCGTTGTGGGAGGCGCGTACGTCGTCGTCCCACTCGGTGGCATGAGCGGCGGCGGCGAGGTCGCGGCCGAGGCCCACGGCCTCCAGGGAGTCCTCGATGATCTCGCCGAGGCGGCTGAGGTCCTTGTTCCCGCCCTGGTTGTGCAGGCGCGTGCCGAGCTCGGTGTAGAGCGGGCCGACGACCTCGTCGCCGTGCTTGGCGCGGGCGGCGGCGACCACGCGTACGGGCTCGATGGCCCGCGCGATGGCCTCGCGGTAGGAGTCGGGGACGTCCTTGCCCTCGTTGAGGACGTTGAGACTCATGACGTGCCAGCGCGGCTCGATGGGACGAACCTTCTCCACTTCGAGAAGCCATCGTGACGTCGCCCAGGCAAATGGGCAGGAAGGATCGAACCAGAGATCCACGGGAATCTTCTCAGTCACGTGGGGCCATAACCTGAGGGTGTCGAGGTCCTATTCCCGGCGTGGCAGGATACCGACAAACTACAACGAAGTGGTGAAAAGGAGCGCAACTTGGCAGGCAACCTGACCCGGGACGAGGCTCGTGAGCGCGCCCGCCTGTTGAAGGTCGAGTCGTACGAGGTCGCACTCGACCTGACAGAGGGGGACGAGCGCTTCGAGAGCGTCACGACGGTCCGCTTCACCAGCACCGGCCCCGGCGCCTCCACCTTCATCGACCTCCACGGCGCGACCGTGCGCAAGGTCACCCTGAACGGCGAGGACCTCGACGTCGCCGCCTACGACCCGGAATCGGGCCGTTTCCCCCTTCCCTCCCTGGCGGAGTCCAACGAGCTGCTGGTCGACGCCGACTGCAGCTACATGCGCACAGGCGAGGGCCTGCACCGCTTCGTGGACCCGGTGGACCAGAAGGTCTACCTGCACAGCCAGTTCGAGACGGCCGACGCCCACCGCATGTACGCCTGTTTCGACCAGCCCGACCTCAAGGCCGTCTTCCAGCTCACCGTGCTGGCCCCCGCCGACTGGGAGGTCGTCTCCAACGCGGCCCCGGTCAGCGTGACCGACCTCGACGGCCAGACCGGGCGGCACGGCGGCGTGCAGGCGGCCAGGCGCTGGGAGTTCGCGCCGACGCCGGTGATCTCGACGTACATCACCGCGCTGGTGGCGGGGCCGTACTTCAAGGTCACCTCCGAGCACGACGGCATCCCGCTCGGCCTCTACTGCCGCGCCTCCCTCGGGGAGCATCTCGACGCCGACAACCTCTTCGAGGTCACCAGGCAGGGCTTCGACTTCTTCCACCAGGTGTTCGGCGTCCGCTACCCGTTCGGCAAGTACGACCAGCTCTTCGTGCCCGAGTTCAACGCCGGCGCGATGGAGAACGCGGGCTGCGTGACGTTCCTGGAGGACTACGTCTTCCGCTCCCGCGTCACCGACGCGGTCGTCGAGCGGCGCGCCGAGACGATCCTGCACGAGATGGCCCACATGTGGTTCGGCGACCTCGTCACCATGCGCTGGTGGGACGACCTGTGGCTCAACGAGTCCTTCGCCACCTACATGTCCGTGCTGGCCCAGGCCGAGGCCACCCGGTGGGGCGGCGGCGCCTGGACCACGTTCGCGAACGTGGAGAAGTCCTGGGCCTACCGCCAGGACCAGCTTCCCTCCACCCACCCGATCGCCGCCGACATCCCCGACATGCAGGCGGTCGAGGTCAACTTCGACGGCATCACCTACGCCAAGGGCGCCTCGGTGCTCAAGCAGCTCGTCGCCTACGTGGGCCTGGACAACTTCCTGGCCGGCGTGCGCGACTACTTCGCCGAGCACGCCTGGGGCAACACCGAGCTGAAGGACCTGCTCGCCGCCCTGGAGCGCACCTCGGGCCGCGACCTGTCGTCGTGGTCGAAGGAGTGGCTGGAGACCTCGTGGGTCAACACGCTGCGGCCCTCGTTCGAGGTGTCCGGCGGCCGGTTCACCTCCTTCGAGGTGCTCCAGGAGGCCCCGGCCGACTACCCGACGCTGCGTTCGCACCGCGTCGCGGTCGGCCTGTACTCGCTGGCGGGCGGGAAGCTGACCCGTACCAAGCGGGTGGAGCTCGACGTGGTGGGGGCGCGCACCAGCGTGGCCGAGCTCGTCGGCGCGGAGCAGCCCGACCTGGTGCTGCTCAACGACGACGACCTCACCTACGCCAAGATCCGGCTCGACGAGCGTTCTCTGCGCACGCTCGTCGAGGGCGGCATCGCGGCGTTCACCGAGTCGCTGCCGCGCGCTCTGTGCTGGTCGGCGGCCTGGGACATGACCCGCGACGGCGAGATGTCCACGCGCGACTACGTCAAGCTGGTCGTCTCCGGCGCGGGCACGGTCTCCGACATCACGGTCCTGCAGGCGGTGCTGCGCCAGGCGCGCATGGCCGTCCAGCAGTACGCCGACCCGGCCTGGCGGGCAGAGGGCCTCGCGCTGCTGGCCGCCGAGCTGCGCTCGCTGCTCGGCTCGGCCGCGCCCGGCTCCGACCAGCAGCTCGCCTTCCTTCAGGCGTTCGCCCCTGTGGCGGTCTCCGGCGCCGACCTCGACCTGCTCCAGGGCATCCTCGACGGCACCGGCGTGCCCGAAGGGCTGAC
>JABFVJ010000333.1 GCA_013362835.1 Nonomuraea sp.
GCTCGGCGCGGTGCTGGCCGCGGCGGCCGGGTGCGGCCTGTCGCTGCGCGGCTCCGCGGTCGCCGGGCGGGTGCTGCTTGAGCCGTGGGACCCGGCTGCCGACCGTGACCTGCCGGCCCTGGTGACCAGGTTGCGGGAGCGGGTCGAGGCGGCCGGGGGGCGGGTGGCCGTACTGGCCGCGCCGCCGGGCTCGGAGGTCGACCGGTGGGGGCAGGTGAGCGCGCTGCCGTTGATGCGGCGGGTGAAGGAACGGTTCGATCCAGGCGGCAGGATGTCGCCCGGACGGCTGGTGGGAGGCATCTGAACGTGGACCCGGAACTGATCGACGACTGCGTGCACTGCGGGTTCTGCCTGCCGACCTGCCCGACGTACGCGTTGTGGGGCGAGGAGATGGACTCGCCGCGCGGGCGGATCCACCTGATGAAACAGCACGTCGAGGGCACGCCGGTGACCCCGGAGATGGCCGGGCACTTCGACGCCTGCCTCGGGTGCATGGCCTGCGTCACGGCCTGCCCTTCCGGGGTGCGGTACGACCGGCTGATCGAGCAGACCAGGGCCGAGGTGGAGCGTACGCACGTGCGGGAGCCCCAGGACCGGGCCGTACGGGAGATCGTGTTCAGCCTGTTCCCCTATCCGCGCAGGCTGCGGCTGCTGCGGCCGACGATGGGGCTGGCCGGGCGGATGGCGGCGTTCCTGACGCGGGTGCATCCGAGCCTCGGCGCCATGGCCGCGCTCGCGCCCCGCGTGGAGCACCGGCAGCGCATGCCGCGCCTGATCAGGGCCAGGGGCAGGCGCAGGGCCGTGGTCGGGATGCTGACCGGGTGCGTCCAGGGGGAGTTCTTCCCGCAGGTGAACGCGGCCACCGCGCGCGTGCTGGCGCTGGAGGGCTGCGACGTGCTGGTCCCGGCGGGCCAGGGCTGCTGCGGGGCGCTCAGCGTGCACGCCGGGCGCGACGCGCAGGCCAGGAGGCTCGCGCGGCGGACGGTCAGGGCGTTCAGGAGGGCCGGGGTCGAGACGGTCGTGGTGAACGCGGCCGGGTGCGGCTCCACCATGAAGGAGTACGCCGAGCTGCTCGGCGCCGATCCGGGGTTCAGGGTGATGGACCTGTCGGAGTTCCTGTCGGAGCTGGGCCCGGTGGCCACGCGGCATCCGCTGCCGCTCACCGTGGCCTACCACGACGCCTGTCACCTGGCCCACGCCCAGGGCGTGCGGGCGCAGCCGCGCGAGCTGCTGCGCGGCATCCCGGGGCTGGAGCTGCGGGAGATCCCTGAGTCGGCGATCTGCTGCGGGTCGGCGGGGACGTACAACATCCTGCAGCCGCGGGCGGCGCGCGACCTCGGTGACAGGAAGGCGGCGGCGGTCGGCTCGACCAGGGCGGAGCTGCTGGTCTCGGCCAATCCCGGCTGCACGATGCAGATCGCCTCGGCGATGCGGCGGGCCGGTGCGGAGATCAGGGTGGCGCACACCGCCGAGGTGCTGGACGCCTCGCTGCGCGGGGTGTCGCTGTGAGCGTGCAGTCGGTCGAGCGGGCTCTCGACGTGCTGGAGGCGCTGGCGGAGCACGGGGGCGAGGCCGGGCTGTCGGAGATCGCCGCGCGGACCGGGCTGCCGTACGGGACCATCCACCGGCTGCTGCAGACGCTGCTCGCGCGCGGTTACGTACGCCAGGAGTCCGACCGCCGGTACGCGCTCGGCGGTGGGCTGGTCCGCCTGGGCGGCATCGCGGAGAGCATGGTGGGCGGGTGGGCGCAGCCGTATCTGGCGAAGATGGTGGAGCTGTCGGGCGAGACCGCGAACCTGGCCGTGCTCGAAGGCGACTTCGTCGTCTACGTGGCGCAGGTGCCCTCGCCGCGCAGGCTGCGCATGTTCGCCGAGGTCGGCAGGCGGGTGCTGCCGCACAGCACGGCCGTGGGCAAGGCGCTGCTCGCCGGGCGTCCGGCCGCCGAGGCGGTCGCGGTGTTCGAGCGTACGGGCATGCCGCGGCGCACCCCGAACACGATCACCGACGTGGGCGACATGCTCACCGAGCTCGGCCGGGTCAGGGACCGCGGGTACGCGATGGACCTGGGCGAGGAGGAGCTGGGCGTGCACTGCCTGGCCGTGCCCGTGCAGGACGGCGACCGGGTGGTGGCCGCGATGTCGGTGTCGGGACCGGCCGAGCGCATCGACGCCCTGGACCGCGACGAGCTGGCCGAGGGCATGCGGAAGATCGCCCTCGACTTCGGCGGCGAACTCGCCCCCGGCAGGTGACGCCCAGGCTCGCGCGGCCGGCTCGCGGCGGCGCGGCCTCATGCTCGGGCGGCGGGAGGCCGGAGGGCTCAGGTGAGGGGCTGGCGGAGGCTGAAGAAGCCGCCGCCGGCCGCGTGGTGGACCACGGCGATCCGGCCGTGGGGCGAGTCGAAGGGCGGCACCGGCACCGCCCCGCCCAGCGCCCCCACCCTGGACACGGCGGCGTCGAGGTCGGCCACGTCGAAGTAGACCATCCAGTGCGGCGCGACGCCCTCCCAGTGCTGGTCCATCTGCAGCCGCCCGCACACCGGCTCGCCCGCCGACCGGTAGACGGTGTAGTCGATGCCGCCCGCGACCTGCTCCTGCTCGTAGCCGAAGAGCGCGCCGTAGAAGTCGTCGGCCGCCTTCCCGCCGGGCACGTTGACCTCGGCCCAGCTCATCGCGCCAGGCTCGGCCACGACCCCGGCCCCGCCGAACTCGGACGTCGGCTGGTAGATCGCGAACTTCGCGCCCGCCGGGTCGGTCGCCAGCGCGTAGCCGGCGAGCGGCCCCTCGATCAGCTTGCCCCCGGCCGGCTCCAGCCTGGCGACGGCCTGCTCCAGGTCGTCGGTGGCGAGGTAGACCGTCCAGGAGGCGGGGTCGCCGGCCTGCGGGTCGGGGGTGATGGCGGCGACGGGACGGCCGTCGAGGCGGGCCATCGTCCAGCCGCCCTGGTCGGCGCACTCCCAGCCGAACAGCCCGGTGTAGAACCGCTGCGCCGCGGCGGCGTCGCGGGTGAGGAGCTGGGCCCAGCAGGGCTCGCCTGGCGAATATCCGCTCTTCTCTGCCATGTCCGCGAGCCTGCCACACGGCTCCGACAGATTATTCTGTTGCGCTATGAGCAACAGTACGACGGTTCAGTCCGTCGACCGGGCCATCGCGATCCTGGAGATCCTGGCCCGTGAGGGCGCCACCCGGGTGACCGACCTCGCGGTCGAGCTCGACGTGCACAAGTCCACCGCGTTCCGGCTGCTGGCCGCGCTGGAGCAGGGCGGGCTCGTCGAGCAGAGCGGTGACCGGGGGCGCTACCGGCTCGGGTTCGGCGTCGTACGCCTGGCGGGCGCGGCCACGGCCCAGCTCGACCTGTCGCGGGAGAGCAGGGAGGTGTGCCTGCGCCTGGCCGAAGCGGCCGGCGAGACCGTCAACATCGCGGTCCCGCAGGACGGCGACACGGTCAACATCAGCCAGGTACGCGGCCCGGCCGCGATCAGCGGGCACAACTGGGTCGGCCAGCGCACCCCGTCGCACGCCACCTCCAGCGGCAAGGTGCTGCTCGCGTTCGGCGCCCTGCGCCTGGCCGGCGAGCTGGAGCGCTACACGTCCCGTACCCTCACCTCGGCCGCCGACCTGGGGCTCGACGAGATCAGGGCACGCGGCTGGGCCGCCACGGTGGAGGAGCTCGAAGTGGGCCTGAACGCCGTGGCCGCGCCCATCAGGGGCGCCGACGGCTCGGTGGTGGCCGCGGTCAGCGCCTCGGGCCCGTCCTACCGGCTCACGCCCGAGCGGCTGCCCGAGGTCGGCGAACTGCTCGTCGAGGGCGCGAAGGAGATAAGCCAGCGCATCGGCTATTACCGTTGAGTCATGTGTAGAAGCATCAAGACGCTGCGTCCCCCGTACACCGAGAGCGTGACCGAGGACGACGTGCGGGCCGCCGCACTCCAGTACGTCAGGAAGATCTCCGGCTTCCGCGCCCCCGCCGCGCACAACGCCGAGGCGTTCGACCGCGCGGTCGAGGCGATCACCAAGGCGTCGGAGGAGCTGCTCGGGGCGCTGGAAGTTCGCGGAGGTCGTTGACAGGCCCGCGCCGCCGGAGAAGTGTCCTGACATGTAACCCCAGCCATCCCCCAGGGAGCTGCCATGATCAGCGGGTTGTACGAGGGACAGGACGGCGATTCGCGGCTCGCGCTCAGGGTGGACGTCGACGGGCCGAGGCCGACCGGCCGGGTCAGCGGCGACCTGTTCGCCGTGGCGGGCTCCACGACCTCCTACGCCGGCTCGTTCATCGTCAACTCCCCGGCCGTGCGCGCGGAGGGCGACGAGGCGCGGATCGAGGGCAGGGGCGCGTTCACGTTCGACACGGCGGTCAAGGACGTCGTCGTCACGATCAGCGACGGGTCCGGCACGGCGACGCTGGCCGGGCGTACGTTCCCGCTGGCCTTCGCCTCGCCGTTCTTCCGCAGCGTGCTGCTGGAGCAGGACTCGGTGACGGGGACCGTGCCGTTCGTGTCGTACGGCACGGGCTCGCTGCCCGCGCCGACCGGCACGCCCGCGCGGACGCTGAGCGTGCCGGCCGCCTACGCCGAGGCGGGCGTCGAGCTGACCCTGGCCCCGCCCGGCGTGATCCCCGTCGACGGCTCGGGCGCCGACCTGGCGTGGGACGACGCCGAGCTGCACCACGCGATGACGCAGCAGTTCGGCCAGTTCGGCGACGCGCCGGCCTGGCGGGTGTGGCTGCTGGTGGCGAGCAGGCACGTGGGCGGCTACCGGGGCATCATGTTCGACTACAACGACGCCCACCAGCGGCAGGGCTCGGCGGTCTTCTACGAGGAGATCAAGGGCGAGTCGCCGCGGGCGCAGCGGGCGCAGCTGCGGACGTACATGCACGAGCTGGGGCACGCGTTCAACCTGCTGCACTCCTGGCAGAAGGACCTGGCCGTGCCGCCGCAGCCGCTGGGCCCCGAGGGCGGGTTCGGCGACCTGTCGTGGATGAACTACGTCCAGAACTACCGCCCCGGCGGCGAGGACGGCTACTGGGCCGCCTTCCCCTTCCAGTTCACCGACGCCGAGCTGATCCACCTGCGCCACGGCTTCTACCGGGACGTCGCCATGGGCGCGAACGCCTTCGGCACCGGGGCCGCCGAGATCGCGCCCTTCGAGCAGCCGGTCGAGGACCGCTCGGGGCTGCGGCTGGAGCTGCGCGCCAAGGAGTCGTTCGAGCTGGGCGAGCCCGTCGTCGTCGAGCTCAAGCTCAGCCGTACGGGCGAGCCGCGCACCACGCACGGCCACCTGCACCCCGACACGGAGTTCACCCAGGTCTCGATCACCCAGCCGAGCGGCAGGACCGTCCTGTACCGCCCGATGATGCGGCACTGCGTGGACGCCTCGCCGCAGATCCGCCTCGACGACGGCAACCCGGCCATGTACCGCAGCGCCTACGTCGGCCACGGGCGCGACGGCCACTATTTCCAGCAGCCCGGCGAGTACCAGGTGCGCGCCCAGTACATCGCCGCCGACGGCTCCCGCATCGTCTCCCCGCCGTGCCTGGTCAGGGTGCGGCTCCCGATCACGCGCGACGACCACGCGGTGGCCGAGCTGATGCTCGGCGAGGAGCAGGGCAAGCTGTTCTCGCTGCTCGGCTCGGACTCGCCGACGCTGAGCTCCGGCAACCAGGCGCTCGACGAGGTCCTCGACAGGTACGGCACGCACCCCCTCGCCGTGTACGCCCGGCTGGTCAAGGGCCTGAACGCCGAACGCGGGTTCAAGGCGCTGACCTCGGGCAGGCGGCTGCGCGTCCGGCCGCCCGACCCCAAGCAGGGCATCGAGCAGCTGGCCCAGGTCGCCCGCGCGGCCACGATCGACAACATCACCCTCAACCTGGTCATGCGCCGCCTGGCCAGGGCCGAGGCCCGGCAGGGCGACCTGGCGCGGGCCGACGCCGTCATGGACCGGATGGTCGCGCTGTTCGCCGCCAAGGGGGTCAACCCGGTCGTCATGGGCCAGATCAGGCGCCAGGCCGAGCTGACGAAGTCCGCGCTCGCGGCCGAGGTCTGAGCCTCGTCAGCCGGAGCGGGCGACCGGGCCGGCCGGCGTACAGGTGATCTTCAGTTCGATCTCCTCGCCCTCCTCCGGCTCGAACTCGACCTTCGCCTCGGCGGCCGGCCCCGGCTCGACGCCGTCCACCTTGTAGCCCTGGGCCGGGCTCCACGACCGGAGCGTGACCTGGCCGCCGGAGCAGGAGGCGATGACCGTGCCGCCGGGGGTGCGCATGAGCTTGTCCTGGGCCGGGGAGGACGTCGCGGGCGGCGCGGAGGCCGTGCGCGGGGTGGCCGTGGCCAGGGCGGCGCGGACCTCCGGACCGCTGAGCACGCGGCTGGAGGTGCCGGTGACACCGGTGCCGAGCAGGCCGAGCACGGCCACGGCGGCGCCGGTGGCGGCGACCGCGGTGACGACCCAGGCCAGCACGAGACGTTTCACGCCCTCACCCTCCCCCACGTACGGCTAAGGGCAGGTTAAGGCGACGCTAAGGGTGCGCGGCGCACGGCCGGGCAGCGTCTACGGTTTGGGTATATGGCTGACATCCTGCTCATCGAGGACGACGTGACGATCCGCACGTCGCTGAGCCGGGGCCTGCGCGATCTCGGCCACGCGGTCTCCTCCTCCCCCACGGCGCTCGACGGGCTGCGGCTCGCCGTACAGGACCGGCCCGACCTGATCGTGCTCGACCTGGGGCTGCCCGATCTCGACGGCGTGGAGCTGCTGCGCATGTTGCGGGCGGTGAGCCGGGTCCCGGTGATCGTGGCGACCGCGCGCGACGGCGACGCCGAGATGGTGCCCGTGCTGGACGCTGGGGCCGACGACTACGTGGTCAAGCCGTACAGCGCGGCGCAGCTCGACGCCCGGGTGCGCGCGGTGCTGCGGCGGGCGGGCGGATCGGCCCCCGAGCCGCTCGCCGTCGGCGGGCTGCGGGTCGATCTGCGCGCCCGCACGGCCACGCTC